>JANMYG010000791.1:0-2536 GCA_031381865.1 Betaproteobacteria bacterium
GATGCGATATGGGAAGCGGCGCACCAGCTTCAATGAGGCCGGGGCAGGAAGCCCCGGAAAACGATGCCACCGAACACGAATCCGAGCAGGATCAGAATGCTTCAATGAGGCCGGGGCAGGAAGCCCCGGAAAACGAGGCCACGGCCGCCGATGAATCGCCTGTGCTCGCTGCTTCAATGAGGCCGGGGCAGGAAGCCCCGGAAAACGGATCAGGTCAACCAGGCTGCGCCCGCAGTGCTGGAGCTTCAATGAGGCCGGGGCAGGAAGCCCCGGAAAACGCGGGACCTAGTAAACCGCATTCACCGTGCGATCAAGCTTCAATGAGGCCGGGGCAGGAAGCCCCGGAAAACTCAGCGCAACAGCGAAGCGCGCGTGTTCCGTAACTGGCTTCAATGAGGCCGGGGCAGGAAGCCACGGAAAACCGTGTGCATCTCCCACCGGCGCATGGTGCCGCATACTTCGCTTCAATGAGGCCGGGGCAGGAAGCCCCGGAAAACGGCTTGGTTCATGTCGTAGTTGTGCGGGTCCCGCACGCTTCAATGAGGCCGGGGCAGGAAGCCCCGGAAAACAGCGCCGTCGCGAACCCAGCGCTGACGCGTATTCTGGCAGGGGTTTGCGAGCGCTGGCCAAGTTCGACCGCAACGGATGCAAAGCAATCCCGCGCGAACCGGCGTGCTGGGCAAAATGTGCTTGATTTTTAAGGAACTGGCGGCTGCGAGCCCTGCCTGGGGACGCCATCACCATGTTAGCGCTCGCGGCCCGATCGGCATAGTGGCGCCGCGACATGAACGGGCCTCAGACAATGACCGGCACGCGCTCGATGCGCACAAAGGAGCGCTTGCCGAGGCTGTGCACCTTTGGCTGCACATTCTCCGCCGGGCCAACGTCAATGATCATCACATGGTCTTCGCTCGTCGAAATCAGGTTGCCAAGCTGTTGCGTCAGTTCGATGTGGCGGCTGCGCGTGAGCCGGCACTGAAAAACCGAAAGTTGTTGCCACTCGCCATACCCGTGCATGAGCTTGAAAATCGCGCGCCAGCGCTTGTCGTCAGCAATGTCATAAGTCACGATGTACAAGTGTTCTTCGCTCATGGCCGCCACGCTCAGCGCGTCGTGAAGTTGGGGTAGCGGTCGATCTCGCCCAGCAGGTGGCGGCCGAGCAGGCGGCACTGGATTTCGATAATCTGGCGGTACTGCGCCGCATAACCAAAGACCGGGTGCGTGATCTCCTGGCTCATGCGCCGCTCGAACGCGGCGATGAAGCTGCGACGGCCGCGCTCGTTCAGGTTCACCGCCCCGCCTGCGCGCACGAAGTCGGCCACGCCGATCTCGCCGTTGTTGACGACCATCAGCACAGTGGAATCGGCGACCAGAGGCCGAAACGGCTCCATCATGTCCAGCGCCAGCGCGGGGCGCCCATAACGCGACTGGTGAAAGAAGCCTCGGTACGTGTCGAACCCCACCGCCGTCAACGTCACCGCGAGGCTGCGCGCAAGCAACGAATAGGCATAAGACAACATGGCGTTGACCGGGTCGGTGGGCGGCCGTCGTGTGCGGCGCTCAAAATCGAAAGACCAGGTTTCGCCCGCAGGCTCGCCCGGCCCTTCGCCATGACCATCGGCGTCTTGCGACAGCATCTCGCGAAAGTGCCGGAAGTAACGCGCCGCGGCGTTGCCTTCCACGCCCAGCAGTTGCGCCAGGTCGCGGGCACGCTCGGCGGCGTCGATGTCGTGCTTGAACCCTGACAGCAACTCTTCCGGCGCACTGCCGCGCTTCCAGTTGCGCCGCAACAGCGTGCGCTGGTTGCGGATCTTGGCTGCCACCAGGTCGCGCGCCAACCGCAGGCAATGCTGGTCGCTGAAGCTGGCGCGGAATTGCGCGGTGCGCAACTCCACGTTTTTGTGCCCGAGCCCGATGGTGTGGCCCAGAAACCAGCCGCCGTGCGATAACCATGTGACCGGAATGTTGCGCGCCATCAGCTCGTGCAGCGCCGGCCCGGTGAGGTAGACGCCGCCCTGCAGCACCAGCTGCGACACGTCCATCAGCCGGGCACTGGCCGTTTTCTCGTCGTCCACTGAAACTTCCAGCACATCGCCCTTCTTGGCCACCTTGGCGCCACGCGCCTGCACGTACATCGGCAAGGCGGTGGCGCCACCCACGGCCAGCGGGCGCGGCGGCGTCTGTTGCGTGCGCAGGTAATGCACCTCGTCGGGCAGACAGATGCCGGCCAGCGAGCAGCGCGGGCATTTGGGGCTGTTCTCCAACGGCGGCGGCATCTGCGCGCCGGTGGCGATAAGGCGCAGTCCGGCGGCAGCCTGGCGCGTGGCGGCACGCAACTCGTCGTCGAACACCACCTTCACGCGCTCGCGCGAAGCCACGAAGTACAGCACCCCCTCGGGTGCCTCGTAGCCGTGTTCCTCCAGCAGCAGCGCCTGCACGCACAACTGCACCCGCTCGGGCTGGTAGGCACCGTGCTCCACGTGCGGGCGCTTGCCGCGCTTGTAGTCCACCGGCACCGCGCGGCGGCCCTCGAACT
>JANMYG010000864.1:0-3958 GCA_031381865.1 Betaproteobacteria bacterium
GCACAGCAAGTGATCAAGCGGTTCGTGGAGATCAAGCATGGTGGCGTGACAAACATCGACGGGCGGCCGATCAACGCCACTGGCTTGCGATACTTGGGCTACACAAGCACTGACAATCATGAGACCACGCGGGGGCCGGCCGCTCAGCTCGATTTCAATTACCAGGCGATTCTCGACCCGGCGTCGGACGGCAAGCCACGATCTCGGGCGCGTTGAGTTCTCAATGCGCAACGAATTTTTCTGCTCGTTGCTTCCACTCTGAAGCGCGGTCCTCGGACCACCTTCAGAGTAGACTTCATAGTTATGGATTTGACCGAACTGCTGAAACACCCCGAGGGCAAGACCATCGAATTCAAGCGCGATCTCTCGTCGACGGCGGGAGTGCTTCGCACGGTTGTCGCCTTTGCCAACACGGCTGGCGGCACCGTCCTGATCGGCGTCGAAGACGGCACGCGCCACGTACGGGGAATCGCCGACCCCCTCGCTCTGGAGGAGCGCCTCGCGAGTTTGCTCAGTGATGGCATTGTCCCGCGCTTGCTGCCCGATATCGAAATCCTGCCCTGGCGCAGCACCAACCTCCTGGCCGTGCAGGTGTATCCAAGCCCGAGCCGGCCCCACTATCTAAAGGCGGCCGGCATTGAAACCGGTGTCTATGTTCGAGTAGGCTCCACCAACCGGCGAGCCGATGATGAACTGGTCGCCGAGTTACGGCGAACGAGCCTGGGCAAGTCCTTCGATGAGCAGGCCCTGCCCGCTCTCGACTCTGAAGCGGTGGACTTCATAGCTGCTTCAGAGTGTTTCGCAACAGTGCGCAAGCTCAAGCGCCGCGATCTTGAGACACTACGGCTGCTGGTGCCACATCAGGGCCGCAAGGTGCCATCCATCGGCGGCTTGTTGCTGTTCGGCCGCGAACGCGAGGCCCACTTTCCAGACGCCTGGATGCAGGCGGGGCGCTTTGCCGGCACCGACAAGACGAACATTGTGGATTCCGTGGCGCTGCATGGTCCGCTGCCCAAAGTCATTGAGGCGGCTATTCAGTTTGTCCAGAAGCATGGCCTACATGGATTTGACATTGGCGCCGTGCGGCGCACCGACCACTGGAGCCTCCCGCCGGTGGCCCTGCGCGAAGCCGTCATCAACGCGGTGGTGCATGCGGATTACGCGCAGCGCGGTGCGCCACTGCGCGTTTCCATCTTTGACGACCGTGTGGAGGTTGAGAGTCCCGGCTTGTTGCCGCCTGGCCTGACGGTGGATGACTTGAGGCGCGGCGTGTCGAAGCTGCGCAACCGCGTCATTGGCCGGGTGTTCCAGGAACTCGGGTTGATCGAGCAATGGGGCAGCGGCATCCAGCGCATGAGCGCGGCTTGCAGGGATGCAGGTTTGCCCGTACCTCTACTGGAGGAGATTGGTACCCGCTTCCGGGTCACTCTGTCCACCACGCGAGGGTCGGCACCTCAACTTGACGCCATTGACCAGGCCATTCTCGACGCCCTGTCGGACGGCATGGGACGATCGACAAACGAGATTGCCTTACACATAACGCGCACACCGCGGGCCGCCCGTACGCGCCTGGCTGCACTGGTCGCGCGCGGCCTGGCGCTGGAAATTGGCTCCAGCCCACAGGACCCCAAACGGCGATACTTCAAGGCGACACACGATTAGGATGAAACGCTCGCTTCAGCCTTCGCACAATGCCAAGTGTCGCATTCCGGCTACAGTGCCTGACCCACCGATTTCTGTGTGCCCAAGTGAGTACCAGTCAGCTATCGCGATCCGTCAGAACCAGCATTCATGAGGCTTGCAGGCCGATTTCACTGAGCTGGTGCAAAAGGCGCATGTCCTGGACAAGGAGCACGCGGTGGCCGAGCGGCAACGTGTAGTGGCCGTCGGCGCCGCCAACATGGACATCGCCGGCAGCAGCGAGCATGGGCTGGTCGGTGGCGACTCGATTCCCGGGCGCATCCGTTGCGCGCCCGGCGGCGTGGCGCGCAACGTGGCAGAAAACCTTGCACGCCTCGGGCTGGACGTGCGCCTGCTCAGTGTGGTGGGGGACGACCTGTACGGCCGCAGCCTGCTTGACGGCACGCGCAAGACCGGTGTCGACGTGCGCGGCTGCGAGGTGCTGGGTGGCCAGGCCACCTCGACCTACCTGTCGTTGCACGGGCCGGATGGCGACATGGCCGCCGCGGTGAACGACATGTCGATACTCGAGCACATCACGCCCGCGTGGCTGCAGCGCCGTGCCGCGCGGCTGCGCTCCGCGGCCGCGCTGGTGCTCGACTGCAACCTGTCGCCCGACGCGCTCGGCTGGCTGTTCGCGCACACGCCTGGCGTGCCGGTGTTCGCGGATTGCGTGTCGGCCTTCAAATGCCGGCGCCTGCTACCGTGGCTCGGTGGCGTACACACGCTCAAGGCCAACCGGCTCGAAGCGCAGGCCTTGTGCGGCCAGCCGGTGCGCACCGATCGCCAGATCGAGCGCGCAGCGCGCTGGCTGCACGCGCAGGGCGTGCAGCAGGTGGTGCTGAGCCTGGGCGCACGCGGCGTCTACTGGAGCGAGCGCACGGGCGCGAGTGGGATCGAGCGCACGGGTGAAACTGCGAGCGCCCGCACGGGCGAGAGTGGAAGCGCCCGCACGGGTGAAGCAGGGGGCGCCCGCACGGGCGCGAGCGGCTGGCAGGCGGCGCTGCCGGTGGTGGTGGTGAATGCTACCGGCGCGGGCGACGCGCTGATGGCCGGTTTGTTGTACGACCACCTGCACGGCGCCGCGCTGGCGCAGGCGGTGTCTTTTGCCAGCGGCTGCGCTGCCCTCACGCTGACCGCGCCGCACGCCAACCACCCCGGGTTGTCGGTGGCCGCGGTGCGACAACTGCGCGACAGCCGCTGATGCGCGTTGCACAATTTGGCGCCGCGGCCGACCAATGTTGGGTCGCGCCAACCGGTACCCTTGGTGGTTCAATCGGATGCGCGGCGTCGCCACCGGGAAGGTGCGCGTTGTCGTGGGCAACAATGTCGGTGTTCAAACGATCTTCCAGCGCAAAACAAGCGGTCAACTGCTGTTGCCAGGTACAACCATGCACCCCAACCCCTACCTCGATATCCACCCTGAAGTGGCCCAGGCGCTGGCCGAACGGCGGCCGGTGGTGGCGCTCGAGTCGACCATCATTTCGCATGGCATGCCCTACCCGGACAACGTCGCGACGGCGCTACGGGTCGAAGCCGAGATCCGTGCCCATGGCGCCGTGCCGGCCACCATCGCCATCATCGGCGGGCGGCTCAAGGCCGGCCTGCAACCGGCCGAGATCGAATTGCTGGGCCACGACGGGGCGGCGGTGCCGAAGGTCAGCCGGCGCGACATTGCGTTCATCGTCGCCGCCGGTCGATCGGGCGCGACCACGGTCGCCGCCACGATGGTGATCGCGGCCATGGCGTCGATCCGCGTCTTCGCCACCGGCGGCATCGGCGGTGTGCACCGCGGCGCCCAGGCCAGCTTCGACGTGTCGGCCGACTTGCAGGAACTGGCGCGCACGCCGGTGGCCGTGGTGTGTGCGGGCGCCAAGTCGATCCTGGACCTGGGCCTGACACTGGAATACCTGGAAACGCACGGCGTGCCGGTGATCGGTTACGGCACCGATACGCTGCCGGCATTCTTCACGCCGCAGAGCGACTTCCCGGTCGATTACCGGCTCGACGACCCGCTGCAGATCGCGCAGGTCATGCAGGCCAAATGGTCACTCGGCCTGCAGGGTGGCATGGTGGTGGCCAACCCGGTGCCGGCGGAGTTTGCGATGCCGCGCGCGCGCATCGACGCGGCGATCGCGCAGGCGCTGCGCGAGGCCGCCGAGCAGGGCGTCGGCGGCAAGCAGGCCACGCCGTTCCTGCTGGCGCGGGTGGCCGCGCTGACCGGCGGCGACAGCCTGGCTACCAACATCGCGCTGGTGCTCAACAACGCGCGGCTGGC
>JANMYG010000669.1:0-5475 GCA_031381865.1 Betaproteobacteria bacterium
TGCTGGAGCGGCTGCTCGAAGGCGAGATCAAGTCACGCTTCGCCGGCAACGTAGTCCAGAACAAGAAGTTCTCGGACATGCTGACCGACGTGGTGCAGCGCTACCAGAACCGGTCCATCGAAGCCGCGCAGGTGATGGAAGAGCTGGTGCAGATGGCGAAGAAATTCCGCGAGGCCGCGGCGCGCGGCGACCAGCTCGGCCTGACCGAAGACGAGGTGCGCTTCTACGACGCGCTGGCCAACAACGAATCGGCCGTGCGCGAGCTGACCGACGAGACCCTGAAGAAGATCGCCCACGAGCTGGCCGAGAACCTGCGCAAGAACCTCAGCGTGGACTGGTCGGCGCGCGAGAGCGTGCAGGCCAAGCTGCGGCTGATGGTCAAGCGCATCCTGCGCAAGTACAAGTACCCGCCGGATCAACAGGATGCTGCGGTTGAGCTGGTGCTGCAGCAGGCGAAGGCGTTGGGCGAGGCGTGGAGCTGACTCGCAGGAGCGCTGCAGCCCCGGCAGCCGCCGCCGGATGTCGATGCGAGTGTGCTGAAGCCTGTCATTGCGGGTGTGCGAATGCCTGTCCTTTCGGGTGGGCGAATGCCTGGCATTGCGGGTGGGCCAACGCCTGTCATTGCGGGTGGGCCAACGCCTGTCATTGCGGGCGTGCCAACGCCTGTCATTGCGGGTGGTCGAATGCCTTGCATTGCGGGCGTGCCAACGCCTGTCATTGCGGGCTTGACCCGCAATCCATGGATCCCGGGTCGAGCCCTGGATGACACCGGGGACGTCCGGCCCGGGATGACACCGGGGACGTCGAGCCCGGGATGACACCGGGGACGTCAGGCCCGGGACGACACCGGGGCGATCGCGCGCGGGATGGCAACCGGCGGGTCGAGCCCTTCCTGGCGAGTGCCGGCCTGCGGCTGGACCTGCTCCCGGTCGGACATGTCCGCGCTGCCACGACGCGTTGTCCGACAACGGTGCCCGCTTCCGGCTGATGGGACGGGACGCCGGTCTGGCTAGCATCGAAAGGTAGGTCCGGCTCGTCCCGGACCATCCGCCACACCCCATCCGCCACACGCGATCCACACCCCATCCACCCACCCACCACCACCGGAGCGAGCATGAAACCGATTCCAGATCCCACACCAGTCCAGGGCGAAGGCGACTACGCGTCCGACCGCCGCTACCGCGCGTCGGCGCAGTCCTTTGTCGCGTCCGGCAAAGCCGCCGCTGCCGCTGCCGGCGCCAAGCCCCCGACCAAGCGCGAGCAGGAGGAGTTGCGCCGTGCCGAAATCACCGGCCAGTCGCACTCCAAGGGCGAAGACCCGGGCGTGCGGCCGGTGCCGGCCCCCAAACCCTGAGCCGCGGCAGCGCGACACAAGCCACACCATGCACAAACTGCACCCGGCACCAGCCGACGCCGCGATCCCGCTGGCGGCGCCCACCCCAGGCTCCCGGCACACGCACGACGCTGCGGCACTGCCGCCAGCCCTGCATGCGGAGCTTCAGTTCGTCCCCGGGCCGGGTCCGCGCATCGCGCTCTACCTGTCGATGCCGCAGGCCCATGGCGACCGGTACCGATTGACGCCGCTGCTGCTCGTGCACAGCGTCAACGCGGCGGCTTCGGCGGCCGAAATGCGTCCGGTGTTCGAGCGTTATGGTGGCCTGCGCCCGGTGGTGGCGATGGAACTGCCGGGGTTTGGGTCGTCCGAACGCGGCGCGCTGGAATACACCCCCAAGGCCATGGCCAATGCGATATTGCGCACGGTGGCCCATCTGCGCGACGCGGGTTTCCGCCGCCCGGTCGACCTGATGGCGGTGTCGGTGTCGTGCGAGTTCGCGGCGCTGGCGGCCCTGCTGCAGCCGCAGTGGTTCGCCAGTGTGGCGCTGGTCAGCCCGACCGGTCTGGATGCGATCTGGCCCGAGCCTTACCAATCCGGCCGCACGAAGGAAAAACCACTGTTGCGCCGCGTGCTCGAGGCACCCTGGTGGTCGCAGGCGCTGTTCCGCCTGATCACCAATGAGGCATCGGTGCGTTATTTCCTGCGCCGGGCCTGGGGATCGACGGCGATCAACCAGCAGCTGCTCGCCTACAGCCTGCGCACCGTGCGCCAGCCGGGCGCGCGTTTTGCACCACTGGCGTTCATCGCCGGCGCGCTTTTTACGCGCGGCATCGCCAAGCTGTATCCGCGCCTGCCCCAGCCGGTGTGGATTGCGCGTGGCGTGCGCGGCGACTTCACGAGCTACGACGGCCTGGCGCACGGCAAAGTCCCGGACAACTGGACGGTCGAGGTGTTCGGTACCGGTGCGCTGCCCTACTTCGAGGCGCCGGCACTGTTCGCGTCGCGTTATGACGCCTTCCTGCGCCGGGCCGCCGGGGCGGAGCCCGCGAAAGCCAGACCCGAAGCTGGCGCCGCGCAAAAACATTCGCGGCCGGACGACGACGAGGTCGAGCGGCGGGTTGCCGGATAACGGGTCGGCCGGCGCGGCCGCCATCGAAGGCAACTGCGTTGGTGCGCCGCGCGCCCGGCGTCAGGCGTTCAGGCGCTCAGGCGGCGCAGCAACTGCTCGATCGCGCGCTGGCTTCGCACGCTGGCCAGTTCCAGCTCGAGCAGGCGGCGGTTCAACTGCGCGTAACCGGCCGAGAGTTGCGGCGCGTTCTCGCGGTAGAGGTGTTTGAGTCCGTTGCGGCGGGTGCGTGGTGTGTTCATGGATCTTTTCTCGGCAGGGGGGTACTCGGACCAGGCCTGCGCTCGGGGTGAATGGGCAGGTGCACAGCTTAGGCGGGTCGGCCGTTGCGCGCCATTCCCGGGCGTCGCGTGTGTGCCCTCACGATCGCGCGCGCCGGCGTCGGAATGCTCCTACCTGCGCCCTAACACCCGTCAGCCCGCGTCGGTGGTCGAACTCGCGAGCAAGGCCTCGATCGCGCGCGCCAGTTCGAACGCATCCACCGGCTTGACGAGGTGCGCCGCAAAGCCCGCACGCGCGGCCATGTCCTTGTCGCCGGACTGCCCGTAGCCTGTCAACGCAATACGCGGGATGTGGCGACTGCGCGGGTGCTCGCGCAGGCGCCGGGCGACCTCGTAGCCGTCCATGTCGGGCAACCCGATGTCGAGCACCACCACGTTCGGGTCGACCGACAGCACGGTGGGCAATGCGCTGGCGCCGTCAGCCACTTCCACCACTTCGTAACCGAAGGCGCGCAGCAGTTCGGCCATGGTCTGGCGCGCATCGTCGTTGTCTTCGACATACACCAGCCGGCCCCTGCCGTCGGGGGATCTCGCTGTCGGCGCGGCAGCGACCGGCGGCGCGGCAATACTCGGAATCGCGAAGCGGAAGGTGCTGCCCATTCCCGGCCCCGGGCTGTGCGCACTGACCACGCCGCCATGCAGCGCGACCAGCTGCGCGGCCAGCGCCAGGCCGATGCCCAGGCCGCTCTGGGTGCGGTTCGCAGGCGCCGGCCCCTGGAAGAACGGCTCGAAGACACGCGCCAGCAGCTCCGGCGCCATGCCGGCGCCGGGGTCGCTGACGCACACGACCGCCTGCTGCGCGGCGCCGTCGTGCTCCACCGTGACCTGTATGCGCGCGCCCGGCGGCGAAAACTTGAGCGCGTTGTTGGCCAAGTTGTTGACGACCTGCTCCACGCGCACCGCGTCGCCAGCCACCCACACGTCCTGCGAGCGCACCACCAGCTCGAACCCGCTGGCCGCGCCCGACGCGCGCAGCGCCTGCACGCAGTGCTGCACGCATTCGGCCAGGTTGACCGGGTGGATGTCGAGCACGATCTTGCCCGCCATCAGGCGACCGGCATCCAGCAGGTCGTTCACGATATGGGCCAGGTGGTGGCTCTGGCGCTGGATGACCGCCAGGTGGCGCGCCCGCCGCGAGCGGTCGGTCGCGTCGGCTTCCAGCAGCGCCGCGGCGCCGGAAATCGCCGCCAGCGGGGTGCGCAGTTCGTGGCCGAGCATCGCCAGGAACTGGTCTTTCGCAAGCACCTGCGCCTGGGCCGCTTCCCGGGCCCGGGTTTCGCTCTCCAGCAACCGCGCGCGCTCGGCCTCGGCGGCCTGACGGGAATGGCGTTCGAGTTCCAGCAGCGCGCCGGCGTCGCGCAAGTGGGCCTGCAGCACCCTTACTTCGCGGATCGGGCTGTGTTCTTCCCGCGGGGTCTCGCCGCGCCCCAACGACACCGCGGCCCGTCCGGCGCCGTCGATCGCCTCGATGAAACGCCGGCCGAACACCACAGCCGCCACCGCCGCAGTGGTCAGCGCAATCAGCATGCCCAGCGCGGCCAGCCACAGTGCCCTGGTCGCGGTGGCGTCCACAGAGGCGACCGGTGCGGCCACCGCAATCGTCCAGCCGGTCAGGGTGGAGTGTGCGAACGCGTCGTAGGATTCGACGCCCTCGACGGTGAAGTGGCGGATCATTCCGGCGTCGGCTGCCGCCGCCGCGGCAACGAGTTCCGGCCTGGCCGGTTTGCCGACCAGCGCGCTGCTCATGTGGCTGCGTGTTATGAAGTGGCCCTGGCGGTCGATCACGGCGACGATCCAATCCTCCGGCACAGCGGGCTGCAGGGCCACCTGCTGCCAGCGCTCCACGCCGATCGCCTGTGCCAATACGTACGGCGTGCCGTTCCCGGTCATGACCGGGACATTGATGGTGATGCGCAACTTGCCCGAGACCGGTCCCGGCAGCAGGTCGGTGACCACCGGCTGGCGGCCGGACAGCACCTGGCGCGCCAGCTCCGGTTCGGCGGCGGTCGGCATCGGCGTGCCGAAAGGCACCAGCGTGTCCAGCACCTCGCGGCCCTCGGCATCGAGCAGCAGGGTCCAGCCGTCGGGCGGCTGGTTCAGCGCCATTGCACGCGCGTGAAAGCGGCGCAGGTCCTGCGCTTCGAGGTGTTGTGAACTTGCCAGCACCCTGAGCGCCGACAACGCGCCCTGCGCCTCGCGGTCCACCAGCAATGCGGTGGCCCGCACGGTCTCGCGCAGTCCGCGCAAGGCCGACTGGCGCTCGCCCTCGCGAATTCTCTCGAGCGCGATGCCTCCCGCCAGCTCCACCGGCAACAGGATCGCCGCCGCCATCAGGACCAGGTGGGTGCGGATACGCATGGATGGTGGAGCTCAGGTGGCGGGCAGTTCAACACGGATGGCGTCTGGTCATGGGCAGTGCCGGTGAGCAGTCCAGGACAGTGGTTGGCAGGGCATGGTAGCCGTTTCGCGCCGCTTCAGGGCCGATGCCGCGTAGGCCCATTCCGACAATCGAATAGGACAGCAACGGTTGCTGCGCATGCCTGCGCGGTCTAGCATTGACGGGATGAAGAGTCGCTCCAATTTGCCGCCCGCTGGCGCGGGTGACACGCCCGTGCACTCGCAGGGCGCACACCAGGCGCACGTGGTGCCACCGGCCGACCCGCGTCCCGCCCCGCCGGGTCCCGATGTGTTTCCGGCGCCGATACAGGACCCGCCTGTGCCGCAGCCACCAG
>JANMYG010000883.1:0-8492 GCA_031381865.1 Betaproteobacteria bacterium
GCTGGCAACACTTGCGACGCCAGCCAACCGGTGATGGCGGCGACCTCGTCGTTGCCGAGCGCACGCGCGACCTGCGCCATGCAATCAGGCGCATGGGCGCGCCGTTGCCCGGTTTTCCATGCGCCCAGTTGCGCGTTCAGGTAGTCACGCGGCAACCCGAGCAGGCCCGGCACGTTCGGTGCAACGCCGGTCAACGCCAGTCCGTGGCAGGCCACGCACGCCGGCAGGCGCCGCGTGCTGTCGCCGTGCAACACCAGCCGTTGCGCGAGCGCCTGTTCGCCGCCCTGTACCGGCACCACGGGAGGTGGCGCATAAGGCAGCTCCAGTGCCGAAAAATAACGCGCAATTTCCAGCAGGTAGGCGTCGCTCAACGGGTCCACCAGCCCGACCATCAGGGCGTAATGGCGCCGCCCCTCGCGAAAATTGCGCAACTGGTTGTAGAGGTAGCCGGCCGGCTTGCCGGCGATGCGCGGGTAATAACCGTCGGGCGCGGCGCGGCCCTGCTTGCCATGGCACAACGTGCACGCCAGCATGCGCTGCGCCATCGAATCCTCGAACGCCGGCGCGGCGTGCGCCAGGCGCATCGTGGCGGCGCCCAACAGACCCAGCAGCACGAGCCGGGCCAGCGCGCGCATACGCCTCACTTCTTGCGCGGACGGACCTCCGTACTGCCCTGCGACAGCCCTTCGGACATACCGATCAGCACGCCGCTGACCAGCGCCGCGTAGCTGTCCATCATGGCCTGCGCCGCGCGCACACCGCTGGCCCGCCCGTCGCGCAACGCGGTCTGCGCCTGCTGCATCAACTGCTCGACACTCTGCGTCGCCTGCGCGCCGGTATCGGTGCCACTGAGCTTCATGCCCTTGAGCACCTGCTCCCACGGTCCCTGCATCGGACCGCTGGCGCCCTGCACGGCCTTGCCGACGGTGGAGAAGAACACGTCCTCCATCTTCTCGATATTGGCCAGCGCGCTTTTCATCTGCTTGTCCTGCAGGCCCACGCCCTGGCCGACGAACTGCTCCAGCGCCTTCTGGTTCGCCTGCACCGCCTGCAGCAGCGCGGCGTCCATTCCGGCAAAGGCCTTGCCCAGCATCGCCTCGACATCGACCGGGCCGGCCGGGTTCAGGGCCGCGCCGGCAGTGCTGGCCTGCGTGACCGTCTTGAGCACCTTGCGGATGTTCTCCAGCGTCAGTTCGCGGCCCTGCAGCGCCTTGAGCGTCGCCTCGCTGACGGCCTTGCGCAGCGCCTCGCCCTGCTTCGCGGTGGCCTGCGAGAACATGTCGATGATCGCGTCCTGGTCGATTCCTGCCTTCATCATGGCTGTCTCCTGGTTGGGTTGTCGTATCGGCTGTGGCAACAGCGCCATACCGGCTGCCTTCGACAGCGGCACGCGCCGGGGCGATGCGCGCAACTGGTTCGCCGGCTGAGCCAATTATCGTTGTGGCGTGGCCGCTGGCAAGGGCATGGCGTGGCCGATGGCAAGGGCGCGGCGGGCCGATGTCGCACGGCCGCCCGCCACCGGGGGCCTGGCCGCCCGCCATACGGCGTTGGTCGGACAAGTTGCGTTCCGGCCCCGGGCTGGGCGGTGGTTGTCCTGGAATGCCAACGCCTGTCAGGCTGCAGCGCGCGCCGGCAGGCGCGCCTCCTTGATCGGTAGATGGACCAATGCCGCAGCTGCCGCCAGCACGATGTCGATGTACCAGACCCAGTCGTAGTTGCCGGTGGCCTCGAACACCCGGCCACCGAGCCATGCGCCCAGGAAACCACCGACCTGGTGCGACAACATGACCACGCCGAACAGCGTCGCCATGTTGGCCGGACCGAAGAACTTGACCACCAGACCGGCCGTGGGCGGCACCGTCGAAAGAAAGGTCAGCCCCATTACGGCGGCGAAGACCAGCACCACGCCACCGGTCTTGGGCGCGAACAGGAACACCAGCACGGCCACGCCGCGGGCCGCGTACACCAGCGACAACAGGGACTTCATGCGCCAGCGGCCCACCGCCCATCCCATCGCCACACTGCCGACGATATTGAACAACCCCAGCATCGCCAGCGACCAGGCGCCGAACTGCACCGGCAGCCCGCAGGCGGCGATCACCCCGGGCAGGTGGGTGGCCAGAAACGCGACGTGGAAACCACACACGAAGAAGCCGCCGCCCAGCAGCAGGTAACTTGGATTGCGCATGGCGGCGCGGATCGCCGCAACCGCGCCCAGCGGCTTGTGGCCTTGCGGCGCCGAGCGCATGCTGTTGCCCCGCAGCAGAAAGGCCGCCGGCAGCGCCAGCAGTACACACAGGGCGAGCATCTGCATGGCGTTGCCCCAGCCAAAGGCGACCAGCAGCGCGCCGGCGATAGGTGCCATCAGGAACTGGCCGAAGGAGCCGCCCGCATTGACGATACCGGTGGCCATGCCGTGTTTGTCGCTCGGGATCAGGCGGATCGTGGCCGCCATGAGCACCGCCGGGCCTGCGATGCCGGCGCCACCGGCGGACAACACGCCAATGGCGAAAATCAGGCCGGCGGTGCTGGTCATCCAGGGTGTGATGAAGGTGCCCAATGCCACCAGCAGCACCCCCGCCAGCAACACGCGTCCGGTACCGACCTTTTCGGCCAGGGCCCCGGCGAACGGCTGCGTCAGCCCCCACCACAACTGGCCGAATGCAAACGCCAGGCTGATGCTGCCCAGGCCCAGGCCGGTGGAGGTGTTGAGCGCACTCAGGAACAGGCCCATGCTCTGGCGCGTGCCCATGGTCAGCGCAAACGTGCCGGCGGCCGCGAGCAACACCAGCCACAGCGCCGCACGCCCCGGCGCCCATCCGGCGCCACGTGTCTTATCCAGTGTTGTCTCCGGTTGAAGGGGCCGGCGGGTGCACTGCCAGCAATTCCAGGCTCTGGTCGACCAGGTCGTGCAGGGCCGCCACGCGCGCGGCGCCCAGCAATTCGTTGACGCCCAGCTGCGCGGCCTTCCAGCGCCGTTGGGCCTGCAGGCGCTTGTCGCGCCCGGCCGGCGTGGCGGTGATGCTGCGGCTGCGCGCGTCGGCGCCGGGGCCCAGCAGCACCCAGCCGGCGTCGACCAGCGGCTGCAGGTTGCGCGTGAGCGTGGAAGGCTGCATTTTCATGGCCCGGGCCAGGTCGCCCGGACGCACCGGCTCGAGCCGCACAACGTGCGACAGCAGCGAATACTGGGTCGTCCGCAGCCCGGCCTTGGACAACTCCGCGTCGTAATGCCGGTCCAGGCGCCGCATCAGCTGGCGCAACCGGAAATTGGTGCACCCGCGCGGCGCGCCCACGGCGGCGGGCGCGCCCGCAGGCACTGCTGGAAAGGGGTTTGGCTGGCGGGTCGGGTTGCCCATGCGCCGATTGTAACTACAATAGTTGCATATGCAATAAATGAAAGTTGGAACCGATGGCAAACCACCCCGCCAACACGGCACTCCCCGACCAGCTCGAAGCCTGGCTGGCACAGGAACAACGCGTCGCCGCGGCGCTGGACGCCGGCGTCGGTTGCGGCGTCGCGAGCCCGGAACAGGTGGCCGGCAAGACCGGTCTGGAAATCATGCAGGCGATGTTGCGCGGAGAGCTGCCCTACCCGCCGATCGCCAAGACGCTGGATTTTCTGGTGGTCGAGGTCGGGCCAGGGCACGCGGTGTTCCAGGGCACGCCCAAATTCGCCCACTACAACCCGCTGGGCAGCGTGCACGGCGGCTGGTTCGCCACCCTGCTCGATTCGGCCCTGGGCTGCGCCGTGCACACCATGATGCCGCCCGGGCGGGGCTACACCACCGCCGAGCTGGGCGTGAACCTGGTGCGCGCCATCACCACCAAGGTCCAGCGTGTGCGGGCCGAAGGCCGGGTCATCCACTGCGGACGCCAGCTCGCCACCGCCGAGGCCCGGCTGGTGGGCCCGGACGGGACTTTGTATGCCCACGCCAGCACCACCTGCCTGGTGTTCGAGACCACGCCGGCGGCGAAATCCTGACATTTGCGGCATGATGCACGGGCGGCATCCAGATACCGGCCGAACCACCAAGGAGTTGTCATGCGCAAGCTGTATTCAATGCTCGTGGTCCTGCTCTCGCTCACGGGCCTGTGGCTGGCGCCGGTGGCCGCGGCAGCGGTTTCCAGCAGCGACGCACGCGCGGTGCAACTGGTGGTGCGCGCGCAGCTCGACGCCTTTGCCGCCGATGACGCCGAGCGGGCGTTTTCATTCGCTGCGCCTTCGATCCAGCAGATGTTCGGCACCCCGGAGCAGTTCATGTCGATGGTGCGCTCGAGTTACCCGGTCGTCTACCGGCCCGCGTCGGTGACCTTCCTCAAACCCAGGCCGTCCGAACGCGTTCTGGTGCAGCCGGTCCACATGACCGATGGACAGGGCGGCTCCTGGCTGGCGCTGTACCGGTTGCAACGCATGAAGGACAAGTCGTGGCGCATCGCGGGTTGCGTGCTGGTGGCCGACGGCAGCCAGGCGATCTGAGAGCGCGCGACGCGATCCGATGCGCCCGCATGCCACAATCGCGCCCTCCCCAACCGACCTTTGACCTTATGCGACTGCTCCACACCATGCTGCGCGTTGGCAACCTGCAACGCTCGATCGATTTCTATACCAAGGTGCTGGGCATGCAGTTGCTGCGCACCTCCGACAACCCGCAGTACAAGTACACGCTGGCCTTCGTCGGTTACGGCTCCAACCCGGAGCATGCCGAGCTGGAGCTCACGTACAACTACGGCACCGACAGCTACGACATGGGTACCGCGTATGGCCACATCGCGCTGGGCATGCCCGACGTGGTTGCCGCCTGCGAGAAGATCCGCGCGGCCGGCGGCAACGTCACGCGCGAGCCCGGGCCGGTCAAGGGCGGCACTACGGTGATCGCCTTCGTCACCGACCCCGACGGCTACAAGGTCGAACTGATCCAGCGCTGAGGCGCCCGGCTCCACCATGCTGGCTGCCGGCACCGACAGGCGCGGCGCGCTGCTGGTCTTCGGCTCGGCTGCGGTCTGGAGTTTCGGCGGCGCCATCGCGCGCTTCCTGAGCGTGACCGACAGCTGGACCGTCATCTTCTGGCGCTCGATCGCCGCCGCGGTGTTCCTGGTCGGCTTCATGCTGCGGCGCGAAGGCTGGCGCGGCACACGGCTGCTGTTTGCCTCGATGGGGCTGCCCGGCGTCGGTGTCGCCCTGTGTTTCGCCACCGCGTCGACCGCGTTCGTGGTCGCGCTGGCCTACACCAGCGTGGCCAACATACTGCTGATGCAGGCGGGCGCGCCGCTGTTCGCGGCGCTGATGGCGTTTGTGCTGTTCGGCGAACGCGCGAGCGCCGCCACCTGGGTCGCCATCGTGGCGGTCATGGCGGGTGTCGCCGTCATGGTGTCGGACTCGGTCGCCGGGCGCGTATCGCCGATCGGCGACGGCCTGGCGCTGCTGATCTCGGTCGCCTTCGCCGGCGCCACCGTGCTCACGCGCCGGCACGCCAACGTGCGCATGATGCCCGCCGTGTGCCTGGGCACGCTCGTCGCCGCCATCGTGGCGGCGGCGTTGGCCTCCAGCATGCGTGTCGGTGTTGCCGACGCCGCGCTGCTGTTTGTTTTCGGCGCGTTCAACCTCGGCCTGGGCATGGCGTTGTTCGTGACCGGCGTACGCCTGCTGCCGGCCGCGGTGGCGGCGCTGATCGGCGTGGCGGAACCGGTGCTGGGCCCGATCTGGGTCTGGCTCATCCATGGTGAAGTGCCCAGCGGCAGGACGCTGGTCGGCGGCAGCGCGGTGATCGTGGCGCTGCTGCTGCACCTGGGCTGGCAGTTCCGCCAGCACATCCAGGCTCCGAACGCGCCCCTGGCCGACTGATACTCCCGGGCGCTCAAAGACATGAACCAATCGTCCTGAGCCTGCCCATCGAACGCCAATTGCCAAACATGGCGCGCCCTCACGGGGCGGGCAGGCCGGTGATGGCGTCGTCGACCGCGCGCCGCAGCGTCTGGACGATGGCGTCGATCTGCGACTCGGTGACGATGAAAGGCGGCGCCAGCAAGACATGGTCCCCGCGCCGGCCGTCGACACACCCTGCGCCCGGGTAACACAGCAGCCCCAGGCGCAGCGCACTTTGCTTGATGCGCGCATGCAACTGCAACGCCGGATCGAACGGCGTCGCGCGCGCACGATCGGCCACCAGTTCGAGCGCCAGCAGCAGACCGCGGCCGCGGATGTCCCCCACGTGCGCATGGCTGCCGAAGGCCTGGCGCAACGCGGCCTCCAGCTGCGCCGCGCGCAGCCGCACCGCTGGCAACAGGGCTTCACTCTCTATCACGCGCTGCACCTCGAGCGCACCGGCGCATGCCAGCACGTGGCCCATGTACGTGTAACCATGCTGGAACGCGCCCGAACCCGCGGTGAAGGCGTCGTGAACATGCTGGCCCAGCAGCACCGCCCCGATCGGCTGGTAACCCGCGCCCAGGCCCTTGGCCACCGTGATCAGGTCCGGCGCGACGCCTTCCTGCTCGCAGGCATACATCGTCCCGCAACGGCCCATGCCGCACATCACCTCGTCGAGGATCAGCAGCACGCCGTGGCGATCACATAACTCGCGCACGCGGCGGAAGTAACCCGGCACCGCAGGCACGGCGCCCAGTGTGGCGCCGACCACGGTTTCGGCGACGAAGGCGATCACGGTCTCGGGCCCTGCGTCCTGCATCGCCTGCTCGAGTTCGCGCGCCAGCCGCTCGCCGTAGTGCTGCGCGCTCTCGCCGGGCGATTGTTCCCGGTAGGCATAACACGGGGCGACGTGGGTCACGTCCATCAGCAGCGGTGCATACAGTTCGCGCCGCCATGCGTTGCCGCCGATCGCCAGCGCGCCGAGCGTGTTGCCGTGGTAGCTCTGCCTCCGCGCGATGAAGCGCGTGCGCCGCGGTTGGCCGATTTCCAGGAAATACTGGCGCGCCATCTTGAGCGCGGATTCGATCGCCTCGCCGCCGCCGGAGACGAACATGGCGTGGCTGATGCCCGCCGGAGCACGCGCCACCAGCTGCTGCGCCAACTCCTCCGCCGGCTCGCTGGTGAAGAAGCTGGTGTGCACGTAACACAGCCGTTCTGCCTGGCGCCGCAGCGCCTCGACCACGCGCGGGTGCCCATGCCCCAGACACGACACGGCCGCCCCGCCGGACGCGTCGATGTAGCGCTTGCCGGTGGCGTCGAACAGATAGATACCCTCGCCCCGCACGGCAACCGGGTAGCCGTACGCCGGCGCGCGATGGAAGATCCTCGAATGCGCGCTCATGCCGCAGGCGCGCCGGATCAGTCAACCTTGGCGCCCGAGTCCTTCACGACCTGCTGCCACTTCCTGGTCTCGGAGCCGATGAACTGCCCGAGCTGTTCCGGCGTGCCGCCCACCGGTTCGGCGCCCAGGCCCCTGAAGCGCTCGACGATCTCGGGCTTCTTCAGTATGCGGTCGACCTCTGCCGACATGCGGTTGACGATCGCCGCCGGTGTTCCGGCCGGAGCCATCAGCACGAACCAGGACTCGGCCGCGTAATCGGGCAGCACCGAGGCGATGGTCGGCACGTCGGGCAACTGGGCGTTGCGCATGGTGCTGGTCACCCCCAGCGCGACCAGCTTGCCCGAGCGTATGTGCGGCATCGCCGACGGCAGGTTGTCGATCGCCATCTGGATCTGGCCCGCCATCAGGTCGAGCAGCATCGGGCCGCTGCCCCGGTACGGTATGTGCACCGCGAACACCTGCGCGCGGCTCTTGAACAACTCGCTCGAGAGATGCCCGGTCGAGCCGTTGCCGGGTGAACCGTACGACAAGGCGCCGGGCCGCGCCCGGGCCGTGGCGATGAATTCGGCGATTGTCCTGGCGCCAACGCCGGGATGGACGACCAGCACATTTGGAACCCGCACGACGAAGGACACCGGCGTGAAGTCCCGCGCGGTGTCGTAGGGCATCTTCGGATACAGGAACTGGTTGATCGCCTGCGTGCCCGGCGTACCCATCAGGAAGGTGTAACCGTCGGGCGCCGCCTTGGCCACTTCGGTGGCGCCGACGTTGCCACCCGCCCCGGCCTTGTTGTCGACGACGAACGGCTGCTTCAACACCAGGCCGAGTTGCTCGCCGACCAAGCGCGCGGTGATATCGGTGGTGCCGCCTGCCGCGAAGGGCACCACGATACGCACCGGCCTGGCCGGCCAGTCCGCCTGCGCCGCCGCTGGCACGGGCATCACCTGTCCGGCCGACAACACCACCACCGAGGCCCAGATTGCGAAAATTCGACGCATGCAGTTCTCCGTTGAAGCATACCCAGGGATCACACGCGATGCGACGCTCGCGGTCGCGAAGCCGCCGCTGCGCGTGGTGCCAACCACTGCGCCGCGCACACGGCACCAGCCACCCGCCTTGACGACCCGGGCCGTGCCACCTGCACTGCGCGCGCGGCGTGCCGTGCGCTAAGCACCAGCAGGTGCCGGTGCCGGTGCTGGTGGCCGGCTACGGGGCCGCGCAGGC
>JANMYG010000017.1:0-14737 GCA_031381865.1 Betaproteobacteria bacterium
TGCCCTGATGACCGATTCGCAGGACTGGTGGCCTGCGGACTATGGCCACTATGGTCCGTTCTTCATTCGTATGGCGTGGCATAGCGCAGGCACCTACCGCATCGCCGACGGACGCGGCGGCGCCGGCTCTGGAGCACAGCGATTTGCGCCGCTGAACAGCTGGCCGGACAACGTGAGTCTCGACAAGGCGCGCCGGTTGCTGTGGCCGATCAAGCAGAAGTACGGCCGCAAAATCTCCTGGGCCGACCTGATAGTCCTCACTGGCAACGTTGCGCTGGAGTCGATGGGATTCAGGACCTTCGGTTTCGCTGGTGGGCGCGAGGACATCTGGGAGCCGGAAGAAGACGTCTACTGGGGACCCGAGGGCAAGTGGCTGGACGACCAGCGCTACAGCGGCGACCGTGAGCTCCAGAACCCTCTGGCCGCCGTTCAGATGGGACTGATCTACGTGAATCCGGAAGGGCCGAATGGCAAGCCGGACCCGGTCGCCTCGGCAAGGGACATCCGGGAGACCTTCGCGCGCATGGCGATGAACGACGAGGAGACAGTGGCGCTCATTGCCGGCGGGCACACCTTCGGCAAGTGCCACGGCGCCGCCGATCCGGGCACCTACGTCGGCCCCGAGCCCGAAGGTGCCGCCATCGAGGTGCAAGGCCTCGGCTGGAACAACAGCTTCGGCACCGGACGGGGCGTCCACACCATCAGCAGCGGCATCGAGGGCGCGTGGACCACCCATCCGGTGCAATGGGATCACAGCTACCTGGAAATCCTGTTTGGTCATGAATGGGCGCTGACGAAGAGCCCTGCCGGTGCGCACCAGTGGACACCCAAGGAAGCGTCTGCAGCGGGCACCGTGCCCGATGCCCACGATCCGTCGCAGCGGCACGCCCCGATGATGACCACGGCCGACCTCGCGCTGAGAATGGACCCGGCCTACGAGAAGATTTCCAGGCGCTTCCTGGCCAATCCGCAGCAATTCGCCGACGCTTTCGCCAGGGCCTGGTACAAGCTGACGCACCGCGACATGGGGCCGATTGCGCGTTATCTGGGCCCGCTCGTCCCGCCGGAGCAGCAGCTGTGGCAAGACCCGATTCCGGCCGTGAACCACGTTGTGATCGGGGCACAGGAAATCGACGCGCTGAAGGCCAGGATCCTCGCGGGCGGACTTTCCATCCCCGAACTGGTCGGTACCGCCTGGGCGTCGGCTGCCACCTTCCGCGGCAGCGACAAGCGCGGCGGCGCCAACGGGGCGCGCATTCGCCTCGCGCCGCAAAAGGACTGGGCAGTCAACCAGCCACCCGTTCTGGCGAAAGTCCTGCAGACGCTGGAGGCGATCCAGCAGGAATTCAACGGCGCGTTGTCCGGTGCAATGAAGGTCTCGCTGGCCGACCTGATCGTCCTGGGTGGCTGCGCAGCCGTCGAGGAAGCGGCGAAGAAGGCCGGTGTTGCGGTGAAGGTTCCCTTCTCGCCGGGGCGCATGGACGCGTCACAGGCGCAGACCGACGTGTTTTCTTTCGCCGTCCTGGAGCCGACCGCAGACGCGTTCCGCAACTACGTGCGCACGGGACAGGAGGAATCGGCGGCTGAGCTGCTGGTGGATCGGGCGAATCTGTTGCGGCTCACCGCTCCCGAGATGGCGGTCCTGCTCGGCGGCATGCGTGTCCTGAATGCCAACTTCGGGCAGTCCGGGCTCGGTGTCTTCACCAAGCGGCCCGAAACACTGACCAATGATTTCTTCGTGCATTTGCTCGACATGCGCACCAGGTGGCAGAAGTCGGCCGCATCGCCGGGAGTTTTCGAGGGGCGCGACCGGACGACAGGCGAGCTCAAGTGGACCGGCAGCGTCGTCGACCTCGTCTTCGGATCGAACTCCCAGCTGCGGGCCATCGCGGAGGTGTATGCGTCCAACGACGCGCAGCCGGCCTTCGTGCGCGACTTTGTGGCGGCCTGGAACAAGGTGATGAACCTGGACCGCTACGACCTGGCGTGATCTGCGCGGCCGTCAACCTCAGACATCGATATTGCCGGCCCGCAGTGCATTGGTTTCGATGAATTCGCGGCGCGGCTCGACTTCGTCGCCCATCAGCATCGTGAATACGCGATCGGCTTCGATCGCGTCGTCGATCTGCACTCGCAGCAGGCGGCGCACCGCGGGGTCCATGGTGGTCTCCCACAGCTGCATCGGGTTCATCTCGCCCAGGCCCTTGTAGCGCTGGCGCGAGGTGGCGTTCTCGGCCTGGGCTATCAGCCAGGCCATGGCCTGGCGAAAGTCGCCGACGTTTTCTTCCTTTTGCCGTTCACCTTCGCCGCGCGTCACCTTGGCGCCATCGCTGAGCAGGCCCTTGAAGGTGTTGGCGGCCTCGGCCAGCGCCGCATAGTCGGCGCCATGCACGAAGTCCTGCGTCAGCACACTGCTCTTCACGTTGCCGTGGTGGCGCCGGCTGATGCGCAGGATCGGCTTGTCCGTGCGCGCGTCGAATTCACCCGCGACTTCGGCGTCGGGCAGCCTGGCCTGCAGCGCCGCCGCCGACAATTGCGCGTCGGCCACGGTGTCGAGGTTCAGCGCCACGCCGTCGGCGACCGAACGCAACGCTTCTGCATCCATGAAATTGCGCAGGCGCGCGATCACGGCCTGCGCGACCTGGTGTTTGCGCGCCAGTTCGGCCAATGTTTCGCCAGTGATCACCGTCCCGTGTTCGCCGCCGGTGAACACCGATGCATTCACGAGCGCGATACGCATCAGGAAACTGTCCAGCGCCACACCGTCCTTGAGGTAGAGCTCCTCCTTGCCGGCCTTCACCTTGTACAAGGGCGGCTGCGCGATGTAGATGTGGCCACGCTCCACCAGCTCCGGCATTTGCCGGTAGAAGAAAGTCAGCAACAAGGTGCGTATGTGCGCGCCGTCCACATCGGCGTCGGTCATGATGATGATGCGGTGGTAACGCAGCTTGGCGACGTTGAAATCGTCGTTGCCAGTGGTGCCGCCGGCCTTGCCGATGCCGGTTCCCAGCGCGGTGATGAGCGTGAGGATTTCGTTGCTCGTGAGTAGCTTTTCGTAGCGCGCCTTTTCCACGTTGAGGATCTTTCCGCGCAGCGGAAGGATGGCCTGGAACTTGCGGTCGCGACCCTGCTTCGCCGAGCCGCCGGCCGAGTCGCCCTCGACGATGTAGATCTCGCACAGCGCCGGGTCCTTCTCCTGGCAGTCGGCGAGTTTTCCCGGCAGCCCCATGCCGTCGAGCACGCCCTTGCGCCGCGTCATGTCGCGCGCCTTGCGCGCCGCTTCGCGCGCCCTGGCAGCCTCGATGATCTTGCCGACAATGATCTTGGCGTCGGCCGGGCGCTCCTGCAGGTAGTCGAACAGCAACTTGCTCACGATGTCTTCCACCGGGCCACGAACTTCGCTGCTCACCAGCTTGTCCTTGGTCTGGCTGCTGAACTTGGGCTCGGGAACCTTGACACTCAGGACGCAACACAGGCCCTCGCGCATGTCGTCGCCGGTCACCTCCACCTTGGCCTTCTTGGCCAGCTCGCTGTCATCGATGTACTTGTTGATCACCCGCGTCATGGCGGCTCTCAGGCCGGTCAGGTGGGTGCCGCCATCGCGCTGGGGAATGTTGTTGGTGAAACAAAGAACCTGTTCGTTGTAGCCGCTGTTCCATTGCATCGCCACTTCGACGCCGATATTTGTGTTCTGGTCGCTTTGCCGGTCTCCCATGGCGTGGAAGATGTTGGGGTTGAGGACGGTCTTGCCCTTGTTGATGAAATTCACAAAACCGCGCACGCCGCCAGCGCCCGAGAAGTCGTCCTCCTTGCCGGTGCGTTCATCCTTGAGGCGGATCTTGACGCCGTTGTTCAGGAAGCTCAGTTCCCGCAGGCGCTTGCTCAGGATCTCGTAGTGAAAATCGGTGTTGGTCTGGAATATCTCCAGGTCCGGCAGGAAATGCACTTCCGTGCCGCGTTTTTCGGTGTCGCCGATGATCTTCATCGGCGAGACCTCCACGCCGTTGATGGTCTCGACGATGCGGTTTTGCACGAAACCCTTGGAGAACTCCAGCACGTGCACCTTGCCGTCGCGCCGCACTGTAAGGCGAAGCATCTTGCTCAGCGCGTTGACGCAGCTGACGCCCACACCATGCAGGCCGCCGGACACCTTGTAGCTGTTCTGGTTGAACTTGCCGCCGGCATGCAGTTCGGTCAACGCGATTTCAGCCGCGGACCGTTTGGGCTCGTGCTTGTCGTCCATCTTCACGCCGGTCGGAATACCACGCCCGTTGTCCACCACACTGATGGAGTTGTCGGTATGGATCGTCACGAGTATGTCGTCGCAATGCCCGGCCAGCGATTCGTCGATGGAGTTGTCGACGACCTCGAACACGAGGTGGTGCAACCCGGTGCCGTCGGAGGTATCGCCGATGTACATGCCGGGCCGCTTGCGCACCGCCTCCAGCCCTTCCAGGATCTGGATGGCGCCTTCACCGTAGGCTTCCGACGCACCGGCCTGGTTGCTGTCTATAGCCGGCTGGAAGTTCGAACTGTTCGAACTGCCTTCGCCCGTATGGACCGCATCAACGCCCTGTTCCGTCTGCGGCGCTGCCTTGTGTTCTTCTGTCATGACTGGCTTTTCCAAAGGATTTCCAAACTCTTGAACGACCAAACCCGCATCTATGGCGGGTTTGCGGATATGGCGGAGCGCTGGACCGGGCATCAAATACGCATCGGCATCACGACGTACTTGAAGGTGGCGTTGTCGGGAATGGTGAACAACGCCGAGCTGTTTCCATCCGAGAGTTCCAGCTTCACCATTTCCTGGTCCATGTTGCTCAAGGCATCGATCAGGTAGGTGACGTTGAAGCCGATCTCGATGCTGTCGCCGGTGTAGTCGATATCCAGCTCATCGACCGCTTCTTCCTGTTCGGCGTTGTTGGACGCCACCCGCAGCGTGCCGGGCTCGATGTTCAAACGCACGCCCTTGAACTTGTCGCTGGTCAGGATGGCGGTGCGTTGCAAAGTGGCCAGCAGCGGCAGGCGACCCAGGGTAATACGGTTCTTGTGGTTCTTCGGGATGACCCGGTTGTAGTCCGGGAACTTGCCTTCGACCAGCTTGGTGACGAACTCCATGTCGCCAAAACTGAACTTGGCCTGGTTGTTGGCAAACTGCATTTCGATCGCGCCTTCGGCGTCGCTCAGCAACCGCTGCATCTCGATCACGGTCTTGCGCGGAAGGATCACTTCCTGGCGCGGCACTTCGACGTCGAGCAAGGCCGATGCAAACGCCAACCGGTGCCCGTCAGTCGCCACGAGGCTGAGTTGTTTTCCCTCCGCCACGAAGAGAATGCCGTTGAGGTAGTACCGGATGTCGTGCACCGCCATCGCAAAAGACACCTGACTCAACAGGTCCTTCAAGGTCTTTTGCGGGACGCTGAACACCGGCCCGAAACCAGGCGACTCCTGCACCAGCGGGAAATCCTCGGCGGGCATCGTCTGCAGCGTGAACTTGCTTTTTCCACCCTTGAGAATGACCTTGTTCTGGCTCGATTCGAGCGCGACCGTCTGATCGGCCGGCATCGTGCGCAGTATGTCGATCAGCTTGCGGGCTCCCACCGTGGTGGTGAAGTTGCCCGTGTCGCCACCGAGTTCGGCCGTGGTGCGAATCTGGATTTCCAGGTCGCTGGTGGTGAGTTGCAGCGAACTGCCGCTCTTGCGAATCAACACATTGGCCAGAATGGGCAAGGTATGCCTGCGCTCGACGATGCCCGATACCGACTGCAAGACCGACAGGATCTTGTCTTGAGTTGTTTTCATCACGATCATGTCAACCTCTTCTTTAATTTCTTTAATTTAAGTTAGCAGTAGTAGATAAGGATCGCCCGCAACGGTGGACAGCAGCATTTTCCCCTTTTTTATCAAGCACTTGGACAGCGTTGAAAGGTGTGGGTAGGCATGCTTTCGGTTTGCGCACGAAGAATGAACAACTTCCCGAAAACCGGCCGGGCTGTGGATAACCGGGTACTTGTGCGCGAACTATCCCCAGTGTTGTCCTGCCGTTGGATTGGTGCATGGGAAAGCTGCCGATTTCAGCCCTTGAGCGTTTGCTCAAGTACATGCAGTTGCTGGTTGAGTTCGGTCAGTTGCTGGCGCTCACCACCGATCTTGCGCACCGCATGCAGCACCGTGGTGTGGTCACGGCCACCAAATAATTCGCCGATTTCAGGCAGGCTTTTTTGCGTCAATTCCTTGGCCAGGTACATCGCGATTTGCCGCGGCCGCGCGATGCTGGCCGGTCGCTTCTTGGAGTACATGTCGGCGACCTTTATCTTGTAATAGTCGGCGACCGTCTTCTGGATGTTTTCCACCGATATCTGTCGGTTCTGGATCGACAGCAAATCACGCAAGGCTTCGCGCGCGAGCTGGATCGAGATTTCCTTTTGGTTGAAGCGCGAGTAGGCCAGTATCTTGCGCAGGGCGCCTTCGAGCTCGCGCACGTTCGACCGCACGTTCTTGGCCACGAAGAACGCCACCTCTTCCGGCATTTCTGCGCCTTCGGCACGCGCCTTGTTGATCAGGATTGCGACGCGCATTTCCAGTTCGGGCGGCTCGATGGCGACGGTCAGCCCCGAGTCGAAACGCGACACCAGGCGTTCATGGATGTCAGCCAGGCCTTTCGGATAGGTATCGCTGGTCATGACGATATGGGATTTTCTTGCGAGCAGCGCTTCAAACGCATTGAAGAACTCCTCCTGCGTGCGCTCCTTGTTCGCGAAGAACTGAATGTCGTCGATTAGCAGCAAATCGAGCGAGTGGTAGTGGTCCTTGAACTCGTCAAAGGTCTTGCGCTGATACGCCTTAACCACATCCGACACGAATTGCTCGGCATGGATGTAGAGAACTTTTGCCAACGGCTTGCTCGCCAGCAGCCGATTGCCGATGGCGTGCATCAGGTGGGTCTTGCCCAAACCGACACCACCATAGATAAAAAGCGGGTTGTACAAGTGGCCTGGCAGGTCCGATACATGCATGGCGGCAGCGCGCGCCATGCGGTTCGCTGACCCTTCAACCAGGGTCTCAAAAGTCAAACCCGTGTTGAGCCTGTTCTTCTGGCTGGCGAGCGCTTTCTCGTCACCCAGATCAGCCGGCTCCTCAACCTGGCCCCGATCCGCCACCGAATTGACATAGACACTCTTGGCAACCGATTCACGAGGAGCAAGCGCTAACTCAACGTTAACGGATTGTCCATAAATCTTCTCCAGCATGCCACCGATGCGACCACTGTACTGGGCCCGTATCCAATCCAGCTTGAAACGGTTTCCAACGAAGATCGTGACCTTGGAAAGATCGTCCGCCACCACGGCGGTCAAAGGCTTGATCCAGGTGTTGAACTGCTGCTCCGGCATTTCCTGGGCAAGTTGGTCGATGCATGCCTGCCACAGACTCTGCCCCACCCCGAATCCCGCGCCGCCCGCCCGGGCGGCCTGTTGTCCCTCTGCCATTTTTGCTTTCAGTCTCTGTGGATAGTTCTTCTTTGCGGGAGCGCGGATTGTAATTTATCAAGACTTTATCCACAAGCCCGTTCGCGGCTGTGGTGGCGTCTTCCAAAGCTGGCGTATTACACGCCTTGTAGGCCGCAAGGCCTTGCTGCCATTGAAAAAAATAGCGATAATCATGGGTTCCCCAGAAACCGAGCCTCTTAGGATCCAAAAATGAAACGCACTTACCAACCCTCCAAAATCCGCCGGGCCCGTACCCACGGTTTCCTGGTTCGCATGAAGACTCGCGGGGGTCGGGCGGTCATCAACGCACGTCGCGCCAAAGGCCGCAAGCGGCTCGCAGTGTAAGCGCGGGTCTGACGCTCGCCCCTGCAGTGCAGCGACTGAAAACGCGAAATCAGTTTCAGGCGGTTCTTGCTGGTGACAGGGTGGCGGCTACGGCGCATTTCGTATTGCATCGTTGCCCGCTGAACAGGGCTGACCATGGGTCGGGCCTGGCTGCGGCGGGTCCGGTCTCGCATCGTCCTTTGTTTGCCCCAGGTGGCGTCTGGCTCGGCGCGATGGTTCCCAAGCGCTGGGCCAAACGCGCTGTGACGCGCAACACGATCAAACGGCAAATCTACAATGTGAGCTCCGATTTCGAACCGGTGTTGCCCGCAGCAGCCCATGTCGTGCGTTTGCGCCTCGGCTTCGACCGTTCGCACTACACCAGTGCGACTTCCGATGCGCTCAGGTTGGCGGTTCGCGAGGAACTGGTGCAACTGTTTTCCAACGCGTCGCGGATCAACAACGGCAGCCGAGCACCCAGCCCACAACGATCATGAATTCGTTGCTGATCGGTGTTGTCAAGTTCTACCGTTTGTTCCTCAGTTCGTGGATCGGCGCATCCTGTCGCTTCGAGCCGAGTTGTTCGGCTTATGCACTGCAAGCGCTGCAGCAACACGGGGCTGGTGCGGGCAGCTACCTGACTCTGGCCCGCCTGGCCCGTTGCCAACCCTGGTGCCAGGGTGGCTGTGACCCGGTTCCGGCAGAAAAGCCCCGGCTGTTCACGCGGCTTACCTCCCTTTCCTCTCAAAAGAAAAATTCATGAACGATATTCGCCGCACCATCCTGTGGGTGATCTTTGGTTTTTCCATGGTCTTGTTGTGGGACCAGTGGCAGATTCATAACGGCAAGCAAGCGACATTCTTCCCTACCGCGGTCAAGCCTGTGGCGGTGGCCACGGCGCCAGCGGCTGGCGGGTCTGGGGTTCCGGCCGGCGCGGCGGCAATCCCGGCGCCGGTCGTCCTGCCGGGGCAAGCCGCCAGTGTCGCGGCCGCAGTGCTGCCCGCCGTGGCGCCTGCCGCGCCACGGGAACAGGTCGTGGTGACGACGGATGTGCTCAAACTGACTTTCGACAGTGATGGCGGCTCGTTGATCAGGACCGAGTTCCTGAAACACCAGGACATGGCCGACAAGAACCACAATTTCGTCTTGCTGACCGAGAGCAGTGACCGTGTCTACGTCGCGCAATCCGGCCTCATCGGTGGGGCGCCCGGCGTCGGGTTTCCGACCCACAAGACACCGATGGCGGCAACCGGTGCCAGGAGCCTGAAAGACGGTGAAAACGAACTGGTGCTGACCTTCACATCAGCGGAGGTCGGCGCTGTGAGACTGGTCAAGACCTACACCTTGCGCCGCGGAGCCTACGACATCGCGGTAAGGCATGCCGTGACCAACACTGCGGCCGTCCCGGTTTCACCGCAGCTGTACCTGCAACTCGTGCGCGACGGCAACAAGCCGCCAGGGGAGTCTTCGTTCTACTCGACCTTCACCGGTCCGGCGGTTTATACCGAGGCCAAGAAATACCAGAAAGTGGAATTCGCCGACATCAAGAAGAAGAAGGCCGATTTCGAAAAGCAGGCGACCAACGGGTACGTGGCGATGGTGCAGCACTACTTTGCCAGCGCCTGGGTGCTACCTGACGGTGTGCGACGGGACATATCACTGGACGCCGTCGATATCGGTTCCACGGTCACCGACTGCTGTTACCGCGCAACGATGATCGCGCCGCTCGACGTGATCGGGCCCGGCGAGACCAAGATCAGCGAGGCCAAATTCTTTGCCGGCCCCCAGGAGGAAAAGGTACTCGAGGCCCTGGCGCCGGGGCTGGAACTCGTGAAGGACTACGGCTGGCTGACCATCCTGGCCAAGCCCTTGTACTGGCTGCTCGACCGGCTGCATGGCCTGATCCTGAACTGGGGCTGGTCGATCGTGGGTCTGGTGGTGTTGTTGAAGATTGCCTTTTACTGGCTCAATGCCAAGGCCTACGCCAGCATGGCCAAGATGAAGGCCATCAACCCCAAGGTAATGGAGATGCGTGAGCGCCTGAAGGACAACCCGCAGCAAATGCAGCAGGAGATGATGAAGATCTACCGCGAAGAGAAAGTCAATCCGATGGGTGGCTGTTTCCCGATCATGGTCCAGATCCCGGTCTTCATCGCGTTGTACTGGGTGCTGTTGTCGAGTGTGGAGATGCGCAACGCACCCTGGGTACTCTGGATCCACGATCTCTCGTCGCCCGATCCCTACTATGTGTTGCCATTGGTCATGACCCTCACCACCATGCTGCAGACGGCGCTCAACCCGACTCCGCCGGATCCGATGCAGGCCAAATTGATGTGGTTCATGCCGCTGATCTTTTCTGTCATGTTTTTCTTTTTCCCGGCCGGACTGGTGCTGTACTGGATCACGAACAACATCCTGTCGATCGCCCAGCAATGGATCATCAACACCCGCATGGGTGTACCGCCACAATTCAACCTTCCGAAGTTCTGAGGCCGGGCGAGCGGTCGCCCGCCTTGAGTTGAGATGCTGTCGCGCCATTCTGACCCTGTTGCCGCGATCGCCACTGCGCCGGGACGAGGCGCGGTCGGGATTGTCCGGGTGTCTGGCGCGGACGTCTCGAGCGTCGTACTGGCCGTGTGCGGCCGGGCGCTGAGGCCGCGCGAAGCCACCTACCTGCCGTTTCTGGATGCCGTTGGCGAGCCGATCGACCGCGGCCTGGCGATCCATTTCCCGGCCCCGCACTCCTTCACGGGCGAAGACGTACTGGAATTGCACGCCCATGGGGGCACCGTGGTACTGCATTTGTTGTTGGGGCGATGCCTGCAGGCAGGAGCACCGATCGGTTTGCGGCTGGCGCAACCGGGTGAGTTCACGCAGCGCGCATTCCTGAACGACAAGATCGACCTGGCGCAGGCAGAAGCCATCGCCGACCTGATCGACGCCAGCACCGAGGCTGCCGCACGCAGCGCCAGCCGATCGCTGTCGGGCGCTTTCTCGGCCCAGATCCGCGTGCTCCTGCAGGCCTTGACCGAACTGCGCATGCTGGTGGAGGCGACACTGGATTTCCCGGATGAAGAAATCGACATACTGCAGCGCGCCGATGTCCACGGGCGCTTGGCGGTGTTGCAGGCGAAGCTGGGCGAGATCAGCCAGAAGGCGCGCCAGGGAGCGCTGCTGCGAGAGGGAATCAAGGTCGTGATCGCGGGGCAGCCCAATGCCGGCAAGTCCTCTTTGCTCAATGCGCTCGCCGGCGCCGAGTTGGCGATCGTGTCGCCCATCGCCGGTACCACGCGCGACAAGGTCCAGCAGACGATTCAGATCGAAGGCGTCCCGGTGCATGTGGTCGACACGGCGGGATTGCGCGACAGCGGCGACGAGATCGAGCAGATGGGTGTGGCCCGGGCCTGGGCGGAAATCGATGGCGCGGATGTCGTCTTGTTTCTGCATGACCTGACCCGCGTTGCGCTGGACCGGACCAATAACAGCTCGGCAAACGACATGGCCGCCTACCGCGCCGGTGATGCGCACATCGCGTCGACGCTGCAGGCCAGGCTGCCGCGCCACCTGCCGGTGGTAGACGTTTGGAACAAGGTCGATGCGGTGCGCGGCGGGCACAACGCGCCGTCGGAGCGCGCGATCTGCCTGTCGGCCAGAACCGGCGAGGGCCTGGACAGCTTGCGCCGCTTGTTGCTGCAACTCGCCGGCTGGCAATCCGTGCCGGAAGGTTCGTTCATGGCGCGTGAACGGCACGTCCAGACGCTGGCGCGGGTTCAGAACCACCTCACCGCGGCCCAGGCACATTTGAAGGACCGCGCGCCCATGCTGGACTTGCTGGCCGAGGAGTTGCGTTTGGCGCAAAATGCGCTCAGTGAGATCACTGGCGCATTCAGCTCCGACGACTTGCTGGGCGCGATCTTCTCCAGGTTTTGTATCGGCAAATAGAGGGGTTGTTGTTGCCAGCGCCGGCCGCAGGTGCTCGCTGCAATGCATTCTTGCGGGGGACTGTCTGCACCATGAGTTCAACATCGGCGTTCCAGGACAAGCCCGACATCAAGGCCTTGTTGGAGGCGGTCGCCAGCAACCCCAGTGATCCGACGCTGAGCCACTTGTTGACACCGGCCCAGTGGGCCGTGCTGAGCGCCTATATGCAGGCTACCGCGGTGGCGCCGGGACAGATCCTGATCACCCAAGGGGCCGCGGACCGGACGCTGTATTTTGTCGAGTCCGGCATGCTGACCGTGCATTACGAGGAGTCGGGCGGCAAGATCCGACTGGCGGCGGTTGGCGCCGGCTCGGTGGTTGGTGAGGGCGGGTTTTTCTCGCACATGGCGCGCAGCGCGACCGTGCAGGCAGCCAGCGCATGCAAGTTGTGGGCATTGACGCCGATGCGATTTTCGGAGCTGGCCAACCGCCAACCGACCGTCGCGCTGGCCCTTGCCATGGCCTTGGGCGCCATCATGGCCAAGCGCGTCGTCAGCAACCGTCGACGCGTGATCGTCACCTGAGCCCGGGCCCGCCGGATGCGCTCAGTGTCCGGAAAAATCGATCAACGTGAACAGCGGCAGACCCGCCGCCTTCAACTTCACCGAGCCACCGAGTTCCGGCAGATCGACGATGGCCGCTCCTTCCATGACGCTGGCGCCCAGCTTTTCGAGCAGCCGCTTTCCCGCCATCATGGTGCCGCCGGTGGCGATCAGGTCATCGATCAGCAATACCCGGTTGCCGGCCTTGACCGCGTCGGTATGCAGTTCGACGGTGGCGCTGCCGTATTCCAACTCGTAGGTTTCTTCGACGGTCGTGAACGGCAGCTTGCCCTTCTTTCGGATCGGCACGAAGCCGACGTTGAGTTCATAGGCAATGACGGCGCCAAGGATGAACCCGCGCGCATCAAGGCCGGCAACCACGTCCGGACGCATCTGCCGGTCCATGTAGCGGTGCACGAAAGCGTCGATCAGCACCCGAAACACCTTTGCATCCTGCAGCAACGGTGTGATGTCGCGAAATTGCACCCCCGGCGTGGGCCAGTCGGGTACGGTGCGAATATGGTTGCGCAGGTACTGGTTGATGCTCAGGTTTTGCATGGTGCGCCCGGAAGTTGCCGTGGGTTTTATTGTGCTCTGAGCAGTTTTTGCTCGGCCGCCGCGAGGTTCTCGGGCACGCCGCAAAGCACCAGCGTATCGCCGTCCTGGAGCTGCGTATCGTCCACCGGCAACAGCGTCTTGCCGCTGTTGCGCTTCAGGTTCACGACCCGCACGCCCAGGGCATGCAGGGCCAGGTGCCCCAGCGGTTTGCCGATCGACCGGGCGCCCATGGGCAGCGTGAAGGTGGAGAGCCGCTCGTGGTGCCTGTCGTCGACCGAGTCGTCATCCGAGCCGTGGAAGTAGCCGCGCAACAGGTTGTAGCGCGCGTCGCGCTGGTCTTGCACGATGCGGATCACGCGGCGCATCGGGATTCCCACCAGCGCCAGCGCATGGCTGGCCAGCATGAGCGAACCCTCGATCGCTTCCGGTACGACCTCGGCCGCGCCGGCAGCCTGCAGTTTTTCGAGATCACGGTCGTCACGCGTGCGCACGATCACGGGCACCTGCGGCGCATGCGCGCGGGCATGACCCAGTACCTTGAGCGCGCCCTGGACCTCGACGTAGGTCACGACCACGGCGCTAGCGCGCGACAGCCCGGCCGCCATCAATGCCTGCAGCCTGGCCGCGTCGCCAAAAACAACCGAGTCTCCGGCCGCCGCCGCTTGCCGGACCCGGTCGGGATCCAGGTCGAGCGCCATGTACGGAATGCCTTCGCCCTCGAGCATGCGCGCCAGGTTCTGCCCGCTGCGGCCGTATCCGCAAATGATCACGTGCTTGTTGGCGTTGATCGACTTGCGGGCAATCGTCGTCATCTGGACCGACTGCTGGAGCCATTCGCTCGATACCAGCTTCATCACGATGCGGTTGCTGTACATGATGATGAACGGCGTCGCCAGCATCGATAGCACCATGCTGGCAAGAATCGGGTTCAGCAGCGATGGCGGTACCAGCGCGTTCTTCTGGGCCAGGGTCAGCAGCACGAAACCGAACTCGCCGGCCTGCGCCAGATACAGGCCGGTGCGCAGGGAGACGCCCCACGACGCGCCCAGTCCCTTGGACAGGAAGGCGACCAGGACTGCCTTGAACAGCACCGGCAGGGTGACTAGCAACAGCACCAGCGGCAAGCGTTCCAGTACCAGCCGCCAGTCCAGCAACATGCCGATGCTGATGAAGAACAGGCCCAGCAACACGTCGTGAAATGGGCGAATGTCGGTCTCGACCTGGTGTTTGTATTCGGTCTCGGAAATCAGCATGCCGGCAATGAACGCCCCCAAGGCAAGGCTCAGACCGGCGAGTTCCGTCAGCCACGCCAGTCCGAGCGTGATGAACAACAGGTTCAGCACGAACAGCTCTTCGCTCTTGCGCCGGGCCACCAGGGTCAACCACCAGCGCATCGCATGCTGGCCGCCGACCAGCAAAACCGCGATCAGCGCGGTTGCTTTCAGCCCTGCCAGGGCCAGGGCGCCGGCCAGCTGTTCGCCAGCCGCACCCAGTGCCGGTATCAGTACCAGCAATGGAACCACCGCAAGGTCCTGGAACAGTAAGACGCCCATCACGCGCTTGCCGTGCTCCGAGTCCATTTCCAGGCGCTCGACCATGAGTTTGACGACGATGGCGGTACTGCTCATCGCCAGGGCGCCTGAGAGCGCCAGCGCGGTCTGCCAACTCATTGCCCAGACCTTGGGTGCCATCGAAGCGATGAACAGGGTCGCAAGCGTCGCGGCGATCATGGTCAGCGCGACCTGCAGCAGGCCCTGGCCAAAAACAAGGCTGCGCATGGCGCGCAGTTTGGCGAGGTTGAACTCCAGCCCCATGACAAACATCAGGAACACGACGCCGAACTCG
>JANMYG010000679.1:0-11968 GCA_031381865.1 Betaproteobacteria bacterium
GGCCGTGCCAGCAAGGCCGTGATCTGGCGGGCAAAGACATCCGCGCTCTTGCGCCCGAACATGGTGACGATCGCCTCCACCAGCGTGCCATCGTGCAGGTGCTGCGGATGCAGCATGCCCTGCACCCACTGCAATGCCATGGCGCGCACACCCTCGCTGCGCGCCTGCTCCAGCAGTGCGAAGCGCTGGCGCGCCTCGTTCTCGCCGGCGCTGCCGCCCGGGCGCGCCTTGTAGCCGGTATCGAGCAGCGCCAGCCGCAGCACGCGCGCGGGCGCCAGCCGCACCACCTCCATCGCCACCCGCCCGCCCATCGAATGGCCGGCCAGCGCGAACTCGGATGGCGCGTGGTCGAGCACCTGCTGCGCCATCAGCGTGATGCTGTCGGCGTCGCCGTGGTCGGCGGTCTGGCACAAGGCGCACGCCGCCAACGCGCCCTGCAGCGGCGTCCAGACCGCGGCGTCGCACATCAGCCCGGGAACGAGCACCAGCGGCACGCGGGCCGTCTCAGGCGGCATGGGGGAATGTCGCCACGACAGCGGCTATGGTGCGCGCCTGTCTGGCATCCGGGCGTCGGTGTTTCGGGCGGTGCATGGTGTTACTGGGGCAGGTGCCGGCAAGCCGATGGCGGGTGGCCAGTCGCCAATGATAGGCCTGGCGTGGCACAGGGACGACGGTGCGCCGACCCGACCGGCCCTGCGCGCGGCGTCTGCATGTCCGGTTTGGCATGCGGCGCGCGTTGGCCGGTCGCGCTTTGACGCAGCTGCCGTGCGCTGGGTCCGGCCGTGAGCTGAGTTTGGCCCAAATACAAGCACAAAATTGCGTTTACCACGCACTTGCGACCCATGTTGTTGCGCTGGCATGCGCGGCAATTGCGCTCGGTCAAGCCGATGCACGATGCTGCCGATGGCACTGGCGCGCCGGGGGTTTTTCGTGTCACAGTTTCCGTACTGGCAGCCCCCGCGCGGGAAAATTCACCGTGTTCGATTGCCATTCCCACAGGAGGCAACATGTTTCGCCTGTCGATGTATACCGTGCTTTTTGTCGCGTCGGTTCTGGCCGCCGATGCCGGCGCGCAGACCAGCCGCGAGCCCAGCCGCGGCGAACTGCTGTATTCGACCCATTGCATCGCCTGCCACACCACGCAGATGCATTGGCGGCAGAACAAGACCGCCACCGACTGGAACACGCTGCGATCCGAGGTGCGCCGATGGCAGGCGAACAACGCGCTGGGCTGGAACGACGACGACATCACCGAAGTCGTGCGTTACCTCAACGACCTCATTTACCGCTATGCGGTGCCCGGTTGAGCGGGCGCGCCGCCAACCGTACCGCTTCTCTCCGAAGGAAGAATGATGAAGCACCTCACCATCCTTACCGGCGCGTCGCGCGGCATGGGGCTGGCGATCGCCGAGCAGATTTGTACCCCGGGTGCGTTGTTGCTGTGCATCTCGCGCTCGGCATCACCCGGACTGGAGCAGCGCGCCCGCGATTGCGGGGCCGAACTCAGCCAGTGGTCGGGTGACCTGGCCGACCCGATCCCCGTGGCCACGCGCCTGCAGGCCTGGCTGTCTGGCGTCGACCATGGCGCGCTGGCAAGTGCGACGCTGATCAACAACGCCGGAGTCGTCGGCCGACTGGGGCCGCTGGACCCGCCCGACCACGCGGGTCTCGCCACCACCTTGCGCGTGGACCTGGAGGCGCCGATGCAGCTGACCGCCGCCTTTCTCGCCGCCACACGGGGCTGGGCCGTGCCGCGCAAGATCCTCAATATCTCTTCCGGCCTGGGTCGCCGCGCGATGGCGGGCGCCGCGATGTATTGCGCCGCCAAGGCCGGCATCGACCATTTCAGCCGCTGCGTCGCGCTGGACGAGGCGCTGCGCCCGCAAGGGGCGCGCATCGTATCGCTGGCCCCGGGGGTGATCGACACCGACATGCAGTCGGACCTGCGCGCCGGCGACTCCGTCGGTTTTCCCGACCGCGAGGGTTTCGTGCGCATGAAGGAAAGCGGCGCGCTGACCACGCCTGCCGACGCCGCGCGCCGCGTGCTGGACTACCTCGCGCGGGATGACTTCGGCGGACAGCCAGTGGCTGATGTGCGCGACGCCTGACGCCCCGGGCCCTGGCCGGCATGCCGGCGCACACGCACCGGCGCGACACGCGCACGCCGCAGGGCGCGATAGACTGCGCTGCAATGCAATCTCCGGGGGGCACATGAACCAGGCAACCGCCACCAGCGAAGCCGCCGCGCAAGCGCGGGCCGAGGCGTTCGCGCTGCCGCTGGACCAGATCGACGTCACCAAGCCGCGGCTGTTCCAGGACGACACCATCGGTTACTACTTCGAGCGGCTGCGCCGAGATGACCCGGTGCATTTCCACCACAACCAGTTCTACGGTGGCTTCTGGTCGGTCACCAAGTACAAGGACATCATGGCGGTCGACACCAGCCACGGGCTGTACTCGTCGGACTGGTCGAATGGCGGCATCGGCCTGTTCGACGCACCGATGGACGACCGCTTGCAGACCTTCATCGCGATGGACCCGCCCAAACACGACGAGCAGCGCAAAAGCGTGAGCGCCATCGTGGCGCCGGCCAACCTGGCGTCGATGCAGGCCACCATCCGCGAACGCACCATCAAGGTGCTGGACGGGCTGCCGCGCAACGAGACCTTCAACTGGGTCGAGCGGGTGTCGATCGAACTCACCACGCAGATGCTGGCCACGCTGTTCGACTTTCCCTTCGAGGACCGCAAGCTGCTGACCTGGTGGTCCGATGTGACCACCTCGGTTCCGGGTCTGGACCACATCGTGGCCTCGCCCGCAGCGCGCCAGGCCGAGCTGGACAAGTGCCTGGCCTATTTCACGCGGCTGTGGAACGAGCGCGTCAACGCGCCGCCCCGGGGCGACCTGGTGTCGATGCTGGCGCACGCGCCGGCCACGCGCAACATGTCGGCGCGCGAATACCTCGGCAACCTGCTGCTGCTGATCGTGGGCGGCAACGACACCACGCGCAACTCGATGAGCGGCGGCCTGTACGCGCTGCACCAGCATCCGGCCGAGTTCGCCAAACTGCGCGCCAACCCGGCGCTGGTGGAGAGCCTGGTGCCCGAGATCATCCGCTGGCAGACACCGCTGCCGCACATGCGGCGCACCGCGTTGGCCGACGCTGAACTGGGCGGCAAGCAGATTCGCAAAGGCGACAAGGTCGTGATGTGGTATCTGTCGGGCAACCGCGACGAAGAAGCGATCACCAACGCCAACCAGTTCATCATCGACCGCGCGCGGCCGCGCCAGCACCTGTCGTTCGGTTTCGGCATCCACCGCTGCGTGGGCAACCGGCTGGCCGAGATGCAACTCCGGATATTGTGGGAAGAGATCCTGCACCGGGTCCCGGTGATCGAGGTGGCGGGCGAACCCCGGCGCACCTTGTCCAACTTCGTGCGCGGGTTCACGCACCTGCCGGTGCGCCTGCCGGCGGACTAGTCCACCCGGTTGCGGTGCCGGCCCCGGACCGTGATCCGTCGGCACCCGGTGCATCGCAAGCCATGGGGCGTACCGCTAATTCCTATTGAGGTTTTCGATATTCACGACACCGTTCGCCCTGAGCCTGTCGAAGGGCTGGCGAGCCCTTCGACAGGCTCAGGGCGAACGGACCTTGACTTGTCATCAAATTGGGAAAGATCAATAGTGCGCCGTCTGCATGCGCAGGCGGCGCGCGGCTTCCTCGGCGCGCGCGTCGTCGATCTCCCGCAGCACATGGCCCACGTTCACCGGCGCGGTATCGCGGACGAAGCGCCCGGTCAGCAGCGTGTCGGGGTGCAACAGGCCGCGCTGGTACAGGTCCCAGATCTCGGGGCCGAAGTCGGTCTGCAGCAGTTCCGGCGCAAAGCGGCCGAAGAAATCGCGCAGGTTGGCGACATCGCGCAGCAGCATGCGCCGTGCGTGGTTGTTGCCGGCGGCGTCCACCGCCTGGGGCAGGTCGATGACCACCGGGCCGTCGGCCGCCAGCAGGATGTTGAACTCCGACAGGTCGCCGTGTATGACGCCGGCGCACAACATGCGCACCACCTCGACCAGCAAGGTGGCGTGGTGCAAACGTGCGGCCGCGGGCGTGAGCTCGACATCGTTGAGGCGCGGGGCCGCGTCGCCGTGCGCGTCGGTGACCAGTTCCATCAGCAGCACGCCATCGTGGAAGTTGTAGGGCGTGGGCACGCGCACGCCGGCTGCCGCCAGCCGGTACAAGGCGTCGACTTCGGCACTTTGCCACGCCGCCTCCTGGGCCTGGCGCCCGTACCGTGTGCCCTTGGCCATGGCACGGGCCTGGCGTGAGTTCTTGACCTTGCGGTTCTCGGTGTAATCCACCGCCTGGCGAAAGCTGCGCTGGGTGGCTTCCTTGTAGACCTTGGCGCAGCGCGTCTCGTCACCACAACGCACCACGAAAACCATCGCTTCCTTGCCGCTCATCAACTGGCGCACCACCGTGTCGATCAGGCCTTCTTCGATCAGGGGTTGCAGTCGCTTGGGTGCTTTCATGGGCCCGATTGTGACCGCCGCCGCCGCCGGGCCAGCCGCCGGCGAGCGGGCCGCGCCCGGAATGCGCGCGAAACTTGATCTGGCGCGTGCCGGCATCCGGTCGGGCGGTGTAGTGTCATGGCTTCGGCGCCCGGCCACAGGCGCGGCCAGCGACGCAGGCCGGAAAGCCGGCGGGCGCAACAGCTACAAGGAGCAACGGCAGATGAAGACCATGACCGGGCTGGACGGCGCTTTCCTGCACCTGGAGACAGCCGATACACCGATGCACGTGGGTTCGCTGCATCTGTTCGATCTGCCGCGCGCATACCAGGGCGATTTCCACGCCGACATCCGGCGCCAGATGCGCGCGCGCCTGCATCTGGTTCCGGTCTTCACACGCAAGCTCGCGCCGATGCCGCTGCAGTTCGCCAATCCGGTATGGATCGAAGACGACGACCTCGACCTGGGCTACCACGTGCAACGCATCACCTTGCCCGGCCCCGGCACCCTGGCGCAACTGGAGGACTGCGCCGGGCGGCTGCATTCGGAACTGCTGGACCGCAGCCGGCCGTTGTGGCGCCTGGCCGTCATCGACGGCCTGCAGAGCGGCCAGGCCGCCTACTACATACAGGTCCACCATGCGGTGCTGGACGGGCAGGCCGGCGTCCTGCTGGCGCAAGCCCTGTTCGACCTGACGCCCCAGCCGCGGCGCATCCCGCGTGGCCCGGGGCCACATGCCGAACACCCCGGCATGGCTGCGCTTGCGGCGGCCGCCCTGCGGCACGACGCCGGCCAGTACATCAAGCTGGTGCGCCACCTGCCGGACGTGGTGCGCACACTGGCCGGCATGTTTGCCGCGCAGCCTGGCGCCGCTGGCGCACGCCTGGGCCAGAACTTCGCCCTCGGCCCCCGGACCGTGCTCAACGTGCCGATCACCGGCGCGCGTGGCTTCGCGGCCGTGTCGGTGCCGCTCGACACGCTCAAGCAGCTGGCCGGCGCCCATGGCGCCAAGCTCAACGACGTGGTGCTGGCCCTGTGCAGTGGCGCGCTGCGGCGTTACCTCGCGCGGCACGGTGGCATACCGAAGAAGCCGCTGATCGCTTCGATGCCGATTTCGCTGCGCGCGGTGGGCAACACCGACTACACCACGCAGGCCACGTTGAGCCTGGTCAACCTCAACACCCAGATCGCTGACCCGGTGCGCCGGCTGCGCGCGATCCGCGACGCCGCGGGTGCCGTCAAGGCGCTGGCGCGGCGCGCGCGCGGCGTGATACCGACCGACTTCCCGTCGATCGGCGTGCCCTGGGTGCTGCACGGCCTGGCCACGCTGTACGGGCGCTCGGGCATCACGCGTGCCGTGCCGCCGCTGGCCAACGTGGTGATCTCCAACGTGCCGGGGCCGCCGGTGCCGCTGTACGCGGCCGGCGCGCGCATGGCGACCTACTGGCCGGTGTCGATCGTCGAACACGGCGTGGGGCTCAACATCACGGTGATGAGTTATGCCGGTGCGATGGGTTTCGGTTTCACGACCGCGCGTTGCGCCGTGCCGGATGCGCGCGAACTCTCGGCCGCACTGGAGGCGGCGCTGCAGGAACTGCTGTCCGCCACCCTTGCCGCGGCACGCCGCACGCCGGCCGGCGCGACCGCCAGCACACAGCGCACCCCCGAGCCCGCCAGGACACTGCGCACCCGCAAGCCGGCCAGCACGCGGCGCACCCCCGAGCCCGCCGGCGGCTAGCGGCCGGCGGCTGCTGGCTGGGCCACGCTGGGCCGCTTATTGCGCCAGCCGTTCGTTCTGCGGAAACATCGCCTTGCGCGCGGCTTCGTCCATCTCGGTCTTGAACACATGGCGCGTCCTCAGGGCGTCGACGCGCAGCGCCGCCGGCCTGGCGTTGATCTCGTCCACCAGACGCTTGACGTTGGGCAGTTTGTCCCATGCGTCGGCGCCCAGCACGAACGGCACCGCGCGCGCCCAGCCCCACAACGCCATGTCGACCAGCGTATAGGTGTCGCCCAGCATGTAATGCCGCTGCGCCAGGTGCTTGTCCAGGATGTCCCAGTGCCGCCAGGCCTCGAAGTCGTAGCGGTTCGCCGCGTACGGTTCGGGCTGCGGCGCGTAGTGCTTGAAGTGCACCGCCTGGCCCGAGAACGGCCCGACGCCGCTGGCCACGAACATCAGCCACGAAACCATCTGCGCGCGCGCCGCCGGGCTATCGGGTGGCAGGAACTGGCCGGTCTTCTCGGCCAGGTACAGCAGGATGGCGTTGCTGTCGAACACCACCGCGTCGCCGTCCACCAGCGCTGGCACCTTGGCGTTCGGGTTGATCGCCTTGAAGGCCGCCGTGTGCTGCTCGCCCTTGCGGGTGTCGACCGGTATCGGCTCGTACGGCAGGCCGCTCTCTTCGAGGAAGAGTGCGACCTTCATCGGATTCGGGGCCAGGGAATAGTAGAACTTGATCACGAAATGTCCTCGGTTTGGGTGGGGCGCAGCCACGATGCGGCTGCCCTTGCATTCTGCCGCTGTTATCCGGCCGGCTGGCCATAAAAGGGCCGCCGGCCGAACAGCGTTCCGCGCGCGACGAAGGGCTCTTCGGGCAGCGCCAGGCGGAAGGCATCGGTGACCAGCAGTTCCCCGCCCGCGGCAATGTCTTCGCCGAGCCTGGAGGCCGCATTCACCTCGGCGCCCCAGACATCCGCAGCATCAACGAACAGCACCGGGCCATAACCCAGGCCGATGCAGACCTCGATCCGGTCTTCCGGCGCGCGCCCGGGATTGACATGGTCGGTCGCACCCAGCATGGCGCGGGCCGCGGCCAGCGCGTCGCGCGCAGTGTCGAACACGGCCAGCAGCGAGTCGCCCTCGCGTTTGAGGCAGGTCCCGCCATGCTGGCGGATCAGCGGCAGGAACAAGGTTTCGGACTCCTGGATCAGCTGCAGGAAATGCAGGATGCCGAAGGCCTCGACCACGCGCGAGAAACCCACCAGGTCGGTGGACATGACGGCCAGCGTGCGCCCGAAGCGCGCGTGGATGGCGGCGTCGATCGCCGCGATGTCGGCATCGGGGACGCGGCGCCGCGCGAGCAGCAGCGCCAACTCATCTGCATCGGTCACGCCTTGTTCCTCCGCCCGCATTCTGACACCTGGGCCAGGCTTGCGTGGCCGACCCCGCTGGTTGCCTGGTGGCAGCACCCGCTGGCCGGCGGGCGGCACGCCGGCCGTGCCCGGTTGGACCTGCCGCTTGTTTGATCTGCCGCAAGTCGCCGGTATTCCGGGGCTTGACATAAATACCCTATGGGGTATATATTCAACCCGATGTCCAGGAATAACTTCATTCACTTGCCAGGTCGTTTCGCCGTCGCCTTGTGGCTCTCGTCCGTCGCACTGTCCGTACCCGCGCAGGACGGGTTGCGCGTGCGCGTGCCGACGGTGGTGGTCGCCAGCGCGGCGGTGGGTGCGGCGCTGGAGTTCGATGCGGTGCTGCAGCCGGTGCGCCAGGCCACGGTGACGGCCCAGGTGGGCGGCAACGTGCTGGCGTTGCGGGTCAAGGCCGGCGACAGCGTGCGCCGCGGCCAGCCGCTGGTGCGGCTCGACGACCGCGAAATGCGCGCCGCCAGCGCGCGCAGCGATGCGGCGGTGGCGCAGGCCAACGCCGAGTTGCGTAACGCGCAGCAGGCGCTCGAGCGCAACCGCGAACTCAAGAAGAACGGGTTTCTGAGCCAGGCCGCGCTCGACAACGCCGACAACCAGTACCAGGCCGCGCAGGCGGCGCTGCGCCAGAGCCAGGCGGCGCGCACCCAGGCCTCGGTCGCGCAGGGTTATGCCGAGCTCGTCGCCCCGTTCGACGGCGTGGTGCTGGCCACCCACGTGGAAAGCGGCGACCTGGCGTTGCCCGGGCGGGCCCTGCTCACGTTGTACGAGCCCGGGCGCCTGCGCGCGGTGGTGCAGGTGCCGGCCTCGCGCGTGGCCGGCCTGGCGCTCGCCAGCGAAGTGCAGGTGGTGCTGGCCGACGGGCGCCTGCTCACACCCACCGCGCGTGAGATGCTGCCCAGCGCCGACCCGGTTTCGCAGACCGTCGAATGGCGGCTGGTGTTGCCGGCCACCGAGGCGGCGCAACGCCCGGGACAGACCGTGCGCGTGGTCGCGCGCGGCGCGGTTCAGGCTGCGGCGCCAGTGGCGGCGCGTTTGAGCCTGCCGGCGCAGGCGGTGTTGCGCCGGGGCGAACTCACGGCGGTGTACGTCGCGTCGGCGCAGGGATTCGTATTGCGCTCCGTGCGTGTGGGCGCCAGCGCGGGCGCGGTGGTCGAGGTGCTGGCCGGGCTTAAAGCGGGCGAGCGCGTGGCGCTGGATCCGGTGCGCGCCGGGCTGCAGGGCGCCGTTGCCGCGACGCCCTGAATCCGAGGCTGCCATGCAAGCACCTGCCGGCCCCGTCGTTTCCGAACCCGCACTGGGTGTCGCCGGCCGGCTGGCGCGCGCCTTTCAGGACAACGCGCTGACCCCGTTGCTGGCCCTGGTGGCGCTGTTGCTGGGTCTGTTCGCGGTGCTGGTGACGCCGCGCGAGGAGGAGCCGCAGATCAACGTCACGATGGCCAATGTGCTGATCGCCTTCCCCGGCGCCAGCAGCGCCGATGTACAGAACATGGTCGCGCGGCCGGCCGAACAGGTGCTGGGCCAGATCGCCGGCATCGAACACACCTATTCCGTTTCGCGCCCCGGCATGGCGGTGCTGACGGTGCAGTTCCAGGTCGGCGTGGCGCGCACCGAGGCGCTGGTGCGCCTGTACGACGTGCTCAACGCCAACCAGGACTGGTTGCCGCGCAACCTCGGCGCCCTGGCGCCGATCGTCAAACCCAAGGGCATCGACGATGTGCCGGTGCTGGGTGTCACGTTGTGGAGCCGCGCGCTGGTATCGGCCAGCGAGCTGCAGACCGTGGCCAGCACGCTGGAGTCCGAACTCAAGCGTGTGCCCGGCGCACGCGAGGTGCAGACCATCGGCGGGCCGGGGCGCGCCGTGGCGGTGTGGCTCGATCCCGACCGCATGCGCGAACGCGGCGTCGATCTGCAGCGCCTGCAGGCCACGCTGGCGGCGGCCAACATGGGGCTGCCAGCCGGCGCCGTGCTCGACCCGTCCAGCGGCGCGCCGCGCATGTTGAGCGTCGAGACCGGCAACTTCATCAGCTCGGCCGAGGAACTCGCCGACCTGGTGGTCGGCGTGAGCGGCGGGCGGCCGGTGTACCTGCGCGAGGTCGCCCGGGTCGAGTACGGCGCGCGCCAGCCGCACGACTACGTGTGGTTCACGCCCGGCGCCGCCAGCGCCGGCGCCGCCACTCCCGCGGCGGCGGCCAGCGCGCCCGCGGGCCAGGTGTTTCCCGCGCTCACGCTGAGCATCACCAAGAAACCGGGCCAGAACGCGGTGGACGTGGCGCGCGCCGCCCGTACCCGGCTCGACGAACTGCGCAACACCGTCATCCCGGCCGGCATCGAGACCACCATCACGCGCGACTATGGCGAGACGGCGGCCGAAAAGGCCAACAAGCTGATTCAGAAACTCGCCTTCGCGACCGGTTCGGTGATCCTGCTGGTCGGTCTGGCGCTGGGCCGGCGCGAGGCGCTGATCGTCGGCGCGGCGGTGATTCTCACGCTCACGGCCACGCTGTTCGCCTCGTGGGCCTGGGGCTTCACGCTCAACCGGGTGTCGTTGTTCGCGCTGATCTTCTCGATCGGCATCCTGGTGGACGACGCGATCGTGGTGGTGGAGAACATCCACCGCCACCAGCAGCTCGAACCCGGCAAGCCGCTGCGCCAGATCATCCCGGCAGCCGTGGACGAGGTCGGCGGCCCGACCATCCTGGCCACGCTCACGGTGATCGCGGCGTTGTTGCCGATGGCCTTCGTGTCGGGCCTGATGGGCCCCTACATGAGCCCGATCCCGATCAATTCCAGCCTGGGCATGGCGCTGTCGCTGGCGATCGCGTTCACGGTCACGCCGTGGCTTGCGCTGCGGCTCATGAAACCGGTGTCCCATGCCGGCCACACCGCCCATGCCGATGCCAACGGCGCGCCCCGGCCGGGCCGCGTCCAGCGCCTGTTCACCTGGCTGCTCGCGCCGCTGCTGCACAGCGCACGCAAGCGCTGGCTGCTGGCCTTCGGCATCCTCGCGGCGCTGGTGCTGTCGGTCGCGCTGGCGCTGGTGCAATGGGTGGTGCTCAAGATGCTGCCGTTCGACAACAAGAGCGAATTCCAGGTGGTGCTCGACATGCCGGCCGGCACACCGCTGGAAACCACGGCCGCCACCTTGCAGGAGCTCGGCGCCTACCTGGCGGCGCAGCCCGAGGTGCGCGACCTGCAGGGTTACGCCGGCACGGCCTCGCCGATCACCTTCAACGGGCTGGTGCGCCAGTATTACCTGCGTGGGGATGCCGAGCAGGGCGACCTGCAGGTCAACCTGGTCGACAAGAAACACCGCCATGAGCAGAGCCACGCGATCGCGCAACGCCTGTTGCCGCAGCTCGACCGGATCGCGGCCACATACCATGCGCGGCTCAAGCTGGTCGAGGTACCGCCCGGTCCGCCGGTGCTGTCGCCGCTGGTGGCCGAGATCTACGGCCCGGACGAGGCCGGGCGCAACCAGCTCGCCGCGCGTGTGACCAAGGCCTTCGGCGACACCGCGCATGTGGTCGGCATCGACAACAGCCTGCAGGACGACGCGCCGCGCAGCTTCCTGCGGGTGCAAAGGCAACGCGCCGAGACGCTGGGCATATCGGTGGCCAGCGTCGCGCAGACGGTGCAGGCGGCGCTCGCCGGCGCCGACACGACCTACCTGCACGACGGCCAGTCCAGGTACCCGGTGCCGGTGCGCATCCAGTTGCCGCTCGAGCGCCAGGTCGGCCTGGATGCGCTGCTGGCGCTGCCGATGCGTTCGGCCAGCGGCCAGCTGGTGCCGCTGTCGGAGCTGGTGCGGGTGGAGCGCGGCGTGATCGACAAGGCGCGCTTCACCAAGGACCTGTTGCCGGTGTCCTACGTGATGGGCGACGTCGGCCTGCGGCCGCCCGCGTCCGGCGTCGCGCCCGGGTTCATCGACTCGCCGTTGTACGGACTGTTCGGCATCCGCGCGCAGCTGGCGGCGGCGGCCCTGCCCGATACCGGCGCGCTGGGGGAGTACTGGATCCGCCAGCCCGGCGACCCGTTTCGCGCCTATGCCATCAAGTGGGACGGCGAATGGCAGATCACCTACGAGACCTTCCGGGACATGGGCGCCGCCTACGGTGTCGGCCTGATCCTGATCTACCTGCTGGTGGTGGCCCAGTTTCGCAGCTACCTCACGCCGCTGGTCATCATGGCGCCGATCCCGCTGACCATCATCGGCGTGATGCCGGGGCACGCGCTGATGGGCGCGCAATACACGGCCACGTCGATGATCGGCATGATCGCGCTGGCCGGCATCATCGTGCGCAACTCGATC
>JANMYG010000062.1:0-5906 GCA_031381865.1 Betaproteobacteria bacterium
CAGTGCCGAAACGCGGCTTGTCCAGGTGCCGGCTCTCGATCCAGCGCATGGCATGAAAGAAGTCGTAACGCCACGGCTCGGCCGCAATGCGCCGCAGCGGATCGGCGGCGGCTAGAGAATCGGGCGTGCTCCGCACCGCGGCCTCCCGGTCATGATCTCGCCGCGCGTCAGCGAGCGCACGCGCGTCTCGGTATAGCTGTTGATCGACACGTGGCGTGCGAAGAAACGCTCCAGCACACACCCCAGCAGGAACGCGCTCGACCCCTGGAAGGCCAGCTCGTCGACCGCGAGTTCGAGCTGTACACCGCGCCCGAATGCGATCGGCCCCGGCATCGGCAGGCGCCGCACAATCTGCCGCTTGGAGATCGACCGCACGCCGTCGATCTGCCGCTGGTGCGTGGCGTCGCCTTCGTTGGCATACAGCCGCAGCATCTGGCGCAAGGCGGCGGCGCCTTGCTCCTGGTCGGTATCGAGCAGCGAGAGATGGTTCAGGCTCAGCTGGTTGATCAGGCGCCAGGCGGCGCTGCCCTCGGCGTTCGCCGGCACCGGGCGCGACGGACCCTTGACGACGCGGATCGACGCAACTGGCGCCGACTGCTGCAGCGTGAGGTCGCTGGCCGCGCCGCCCACGGGCATCAACAACGGCAGGTCACGGTTGGAACACAGGGCCGCCACACCAACCTGCTGCAGATCGTCGGCATACGGCGCCTCGTGCGGATCGACCAGCGAGATGAACACTTCACTGCCGATATAGGACGAACGCGGACCATCGCGGCGCTGCGTGGACGACAGGATGCGCGGCTCGCGCTGGACCGCGTAATAGGCGTCGTGGCCGTGTTCTTCGGAATGGAAGGCCGAGTAGAGCGGCACGAACTTGCGCTCGCTGTCGAGCCCTACGCCGTAGCCCGTGACCGACGTCAGGCCATGCACCTCGAAGTCCATCGGACGCACCCGGTCGGGCACCACATGCAGCTCATGTTTTTCTCGGGTCACCTGGATCCGGTCACAGCGGTGCTCGAACAGGTTCACGGCCGGCACGCAGTTCAACGCGAACGACGCCGCGTCCACCGACTGCATCAGGCTGGTGTCGCCGCGCGCAAACAGGATCACCAGCTCCAGTTCCTGCCCGCCCAACTGGCGCAGCGCGTCGCCGACGCCGCAGACATCGAAAAACATGAAGCGCTGCGGGAAGGCGAAGTATTCCTGCATCAGCCGGTAACCTTCGAAGCCGCGCAGCGTGACCGGCAACAGGGCCTGGTCCTCGTCGAATCCCACCGGCTCGATGGCATCCGCCTCCAGCGCCCGGTGCCGTGCGCCATTGGCCTTGCCGGCCGTGACGAAGATGCCGATGCTATTGCCGCAGACCAGCTCGTGCAGGCGGTACGCGACCTCGTCGGTGCCGGCGCAGTGCAGCCGCAGGTCGTCCATGGCAAGCTTCGAAAAATCGAGCCCGCCGGCGGTCTTCAGGGAAATTCGCACGCCGGCGCCGAAACGTTTCCACTCCGGCTTGGCAGCCAGCGGCAGGTTCGACGCGTGCGTGAAGTACTCGGCACCGGTGATCTCGATCGGCCACAGCGTCAGGTCGTGGGCGCTGCGGAACTGGCACTGCGTGGCGCTTCCCCTGGACGCCTGACCGTGCATGGTGCTGCCGCGACCGATCTTGACGCCGGACACCAGTGCCGCGTCGCCGAGCTCCGGCTTGAGTTGCGCGATCAGCATCGACGGTATCGGCGCCAGGAAATGCGGATACAGGATCTCGACCATGCGCTGCGTGAAGCGCGGAAACTCGGCGTCGAGCTTGAGCTGGATGCGCGCCGTGAGGAAGGCGAAACCTTCCAGCAACCGCTCGACATAAGGGTCGCTGACCTCCAGCCCGTCGATACGCAGGCGAGCCGCGATCTTCGGGAACTGGGTGGCGAATTCCGCGCCCATTTCGCGCAGGTGCTGCAACTCCTGGTTGTAATGGCGCAGCAGGCGGGGATCCATGGGGCGCTGCTCCGCTTTGGTCCGGCTGGCTGACTCTGGCTAACGCGTGAGGTCTTTGATCTCGACCCGGCCGGTCTCGAGATCGATGTCGGTGTGCAGCAGCAGCTCCAGCGGCACCGGCTTGGCCCAGAGCTGCCCGCTGATGCGAAAACTGATCTGGTTGTGGTGGTCGAGTTGCTGCTCCGACACCAGCGCCTCCACGCGCAACGTGTCGCCCAGGATGCGCGGCTCATGGTCGAGGATCGCGCGCTTCACCTTTTCTTCCAGCGCCACCGGATCCACCGAGGAAGCAGTCTGGCCCGACAAGGCGGGCAGCCCATAGTTGAGCACCGACCGGCGGACTTCCGGGTACTGCGCGAACGCCCCCTCGGAGGACAGGAACGTGGTGTTGAAGAGCCAGCCCAGGTCGCGCAACACCGCCTCGCGCATGCGCGGCCGGCTGATGATGCGCATCTCCATCGCCTCAGCCGGATTGGTCGGGTCGTCGTCGGTCAACCGGTCCAGCAATGCGGGTTGCAGGCGGTCCTGCGCCCGCACCGTACTCATACAAACACCCCGGCAACTACAGGGCGCTGCATCATGCGTCGGCCGGGCCGAACACGATGGAGCGAACATCCATCAAGCCAAAATCACCCACGTCGGTCGTGAACAGCCGCTGACCGACACCGGTATAAAAGCCTGGTTGGGGCTCGTTCCACTCGGTCTTGTGTGCAAGGGCGAGTGGTGGCTGGGTCAAATCGGTTCCGGCATACCGGGTGGGGATCAAGGCAACCGACTCGCCCCCGTTCGTGAATTCGAAATGTGCGGCGGTCCAGACACTGTCGCGCAAGTCCACCGGCGCTTCGACGGTAATTTTCGCCAGGTGCACCATTGGCACCCAGTAGTAGCGCCCGTTGATGATCGCCTCGAGCACCGGGCCCAGGCGCATGTCGGCATCGGCCATCCACGCAAAGGCCTTGCCGTCGATGGTGCCGCCCGACGACGGCGCCTGCTCGAACGCCTGGGTGCGCAACTTCTGCGCATCACCCGCAGCGCCCTGACCCTCGCGCAGCAAGGCCTCGATCAGCAGCGCCACCCAGGCTTCGGGCTCGCCGAAAAGCAGCGGCACGCGTTTGCCCAGAAATACTTCTTCACGCAGCCGCTCGCATTGGATCCCCTCGCGGTAGGTCTGGACCATCGCCAGCGTGGAGGCATCGAGTTCACCGGCCACGTTCAACTGGTTCAGCGCGCGGTCCCATTGGCCGAGCACGGACAACAACTGGAACAGGAACACGCGCAGTTTGGCGTCGGCGGGCGCCGAACGGATCTGGTCTTGCAGCAGCTTCAGGGCACGCTGGGGATCACCATCGCGCAGGGCCTGTTCGGCCAGTGTGGGAGTCGGCATAGGGTTGGTCTCAAGCCTGGCGCACCTCGGTGCTGAACGTGGAGCCGCCCTTGCGGGCGCCCTTGTCGTCCTGCGCGAAGTACTGGACTTCAATCTTCTCGAACGCGATCGACAGTTGCTCGTTGAGTTCGGGGCCGGATGGCGCCCCGACCTCGTACGAGGTGATGCGGCCGCGCTCGATGGTCAAGGTGAAATAGTCGATCTGCTGGCCACCGGCCTTGCGCACCGTCAGAATCGCCTTCTTGATCAATTCGCCGCTGCGCATGACCGACATCAATGGCGTCGAAGCGGCGTCCACGGACTTGAAGACACGAAGCTCCGACAACGACGTTTTGAGGCCGCCGCTGGCTCCCGCCATGGCGGCCGAAGAGTTCATGCCCCAAGACCAGCCGAGGACGTCGATCTGACCCGGGTACACCTTGTCGGCCGACTCTCCCTTGATCGCGCCAGTCTTCTGGCCCTCGATCAGCAGAAACATGTCGCTCTTCGCCATGAACTTTCCTCAGGGTCTCGACCAAAGCAACCGGGTGGGGAACAACCAGCGTCGCCACCCCAGGAATTGCTTCGCAGGGGGTGGCAAAACGATCAAAGAAACATCAACTTTCGTCGTTGGCGGCAATGTCGAGCGTCACTGGCAAAGCTGTACCAGCAGTGCCATCGGCCTTTTGAGGTGTGTACTCGAATTTGACTTTCGCAAAATTCAACGTGACGTTCTCGGTCAGGCGGTCCTCGCCCCCGCTGCCGCCGGTGCTGACCGAGGTGATCAGCACCTCCGTCATTTCAATCTTGATGTACTCGACCGGCGCGCCTTTGCCGCCCGCCTTGCGCACGATCAGATTCGCCTTGTCCACATGCTTGCCACTGAAGCTGGCCTGGATCAAGTTGTGCGAACACGAGTCCACATATTTGGTGAATGACAAATCCTGCACATTGGCTTTGCCAGACCCGCCGCCGCCGCCAGAATGGGTCGTTCCGCTGTTCGACAGCCCCCAGCTCCAGGCCAGGACATCGATCTTCTCCTTGTGGACCTTGTCTTCGGATTCGCCCTTGAAGTCTCCGATTTTCATGAACATGTCGACTGCCATACTGCTTCTCCTTTGATGCTCCCGAAGCGGGAGCGGTTAACGTTGTTGCACTGCCCAACCCTGTCCCAGACCCCCTTCGTGCGGCGGGGATGGGTATACAAGCGCCCTATCCCGCTTTGGCAGAAGGAAGCTTCGAGACCAGACGCAGCGACACCGTGAGCCCCTCGAGCTGGTAGTGCGGCCGCAGGAAAAATTTCGACGAGTAGTAACCGGGGTTGCCTTCGATCTCCTCCACCACCACTTCAGCCGCAGCCAGGGGTTTGCGCGCCTTGGTGTTCTCCGAAGAGTGGGCCGGGTCGCCATCCACGTACTGAAGGATCCAGCTCTGCAACCAGCGCTGCATGTCATCGCGCTCCTTGAACGAACCGATCTTGTCGCGAACGATGCATTTGAGGTAATGCGCGAACCGGCAGGTCGCGAAAAGGTACGGCAGCCGCGCCGCGAGGTTGGCGTTGGATGTCGCGTCCGGGTCGTCGTATTCGGCCGGCTTTTGCAGCGACTGGGCACCGATGAACGCGGCGAAGTCGCTGTTCTTGCGGTGGATCAGAGGCATGAAGCCGGCCTTGGCCAGCTCGGCTTCGCGCCGGTCGGCAATGGCCACCTCGGTCGGGCATTTCATGTCCACGCCGCCGTCGTCGGTCGGGAAGCTGTGCGTCGGCAATCCCTCCACCGCGCCGCCGGACTCGATACCGCGGATGCGCGAGCACCAGCCGAACTCCTTGAACGAGCGGTTGATGTTGGTCGCCATCGCATAGGCTGCATTGGCCCAGGTGTACTTGGAGTGGTCGGCGGAACCGGTGTCTTCCTCGAAATTGAAAGCCTCGACCGGATTCGTCTTGGACCCATAAGGCAGCCGCGACAGGAAACGCGGCATCGCCAGACCAAGGTACTTGGCGTCGTCCGACTCGCGCAGGGAGCGCCAGGCAGCGTACTCGGGGGTGGAGAAGATCTTGGTCAGGTCGCGCGGGTTGGCAAGCTCCTGCCACGAGTCCATCTGCATCAAGGTCGGAGAGGCGCCAGTGATGAAAGGCGCCATCGCGGCCGCCGACACCTTGGCCATCTCGGCCAGCAGCTCTACGTCGGGTGCGCTCTGGTCGAAGTGGTAATCACCCACCAGGCAGCCAAAGGGCTCGCCACCGAACTGGCCATATTCTTCTTCGTAGATCTTCTTGAACAGCGGGCTCTGGTCCCAGTTGGTGCCCTTGTAGCGCTTGAGCGTCTTGCCAAGCTCCGCCTTCGAGATGTTCATCACGCGGATCTTGAGCTGCTCGTCGGTCTCGGTGTTGTTCACCATGTGGTGCAGGCCGCGCCACGCACCTTCGAGCTTCTGGAAGTCTTCGTGGTGCAGGATCTGGTTGACCTGGTCGGACAACTTCTTGTCGATCGCGGCTATCATGTCCTCGATCGACTTGACCACGTCCTTGCCGATCAGCTGGGTCTGCGCCAGCGCC
>JANMYG010000171.1:0-1928 GCA_031381865.1 Betaproteobacteria bacterium
CTACCCGGTGCTGCTGTTCCTGGAAGGCTTGACCGGTTACCGCCAGATGAACAACTTCCAGGTCGAACACCTGGTGTCACGCGGTTATGTGGTCGTCGCCATCGACCAGCCTTACGCCAGCGCGGCGGTGGTTTTCCCCGATGGTCGCCAGGTGGCGGGGCTGTCGAAGCAGCAGTTGGAGCCGCTGATCCAGCACAGCCTCGCTCCGGCGGCACCGGCGCCCACGCTTGATGGTCGGAGCTACCCGGACAGTGTGATCGCGTATCTCGCGCGCGACGCGAGCTTCGTGCTGGACCAGCTTGTCGCCGTGAACCGTGCCGACCCGAACGGCATCCTGGCCACGCGGCTGGATTTGCAGCATGCCGGCGCCTTCGGTGTCTCGCTCGGTGGCATCGTCGTGGGCGAAGCCTGCCGGCTGGAGCCCCGCCTGCGGGCCTGCCTGGTGATGGACGCCCCGATGCCCTTCGACGTGGTGCAGGCGGGTCTGCAGCAGCCGGCCATGTGGATCACCCGGGACGCCGCGACCATGCAGCTGGAAGGCTGGTCAGGGTCCGACATCGACCAGCACCAGACCAGCATGCGCTCCGTGTTCGAGGGATTGCCCGGTGATGGTTACTTCGTGCGCGTGCGCGGAATGTTCCACGCCAACCTGATGGACATACCGTATTTCTCTCCGCTCATGTCCTGGCTGGGTGTCACCGGGCCGATCGACGCACAACGCGCTTACGCCATCGTCAACGCCTATTCGGAAGCCTTCTTCGACCGGCACCTGCGCGGCCGCGCGGCATCGCTGCTCGACGGGCCCGCCAGCCCTTATCCTGAAGTGTTGTTCGAATCACGCCGCCCCTGACCGGGGCCGCTCAGCGTGTGGTCCGCGATCGCGGCCACCACCCCACCGTCGCGATGGCCGCAGTGGCGGCCATGACCAGACCGCCAAGGCGGATGTCGAAATGCGACCCGTACACCGGGAACAACATGAATGCGAGGTTCAGCGTGGCGTGAAACAGTGCCGCCGCAAAGACGCTCCTGCCGCTATGGTTGTACAGCCACACGATCAGGATCCGCGCCGACACGGCGTACAGGCACCACCAGGCAATCCATGCCGCTGATCGGTGGGCCTGGAGCAGTGGAACGATGTGCCAGGCCGCGCCAACGAGGCCCAGGGCGACGCCGGCCTGCAGCGCATTCCACCGGTCCTGCAGCGGGTCAATGGCATAACCCGACCAGCCCAGTTCTTCACCCAGGCCAGCGGCGAAGAACGCCAGCAACAGCAGCAATGCCGGCAGAACCGGGAACTGCGGCGCCGGCAGCGGCATGTCGATCCAGCGCATCAGCGCGTACACCGAGACGCTGACGGCGGGCATCAGCAAAAGCATGGGCACATACCAGCCTCTCGCCCTGATCCGCCTGAAATCGAACGACCTCTTGAGCAACTCGGTCACGCCGGCGGCCTTGCCTTCCCGCTGCACAAGCACCAGGGCTGCAACCATCGGGCAAAAAGCCCCGAGCGCACTGACCGGGAGGCCGGGAAGCAACTGCAGCTTCGTCACGGCGCCGATCAACCAGACCGGAATGGAGAGTGCGAACACCAGCACGAAGAATTTCAGCGGCGAGCGGTGCCGATCCGCGCCGGCCGTCGCGTACGCCTCACTGCGCACCCGGGGCCGGCTGCCGTCGAGACCCTCAGGTTGAGGTGTGCCGGCCATGGCGCCAGCGCGAGACCGCTCGCCGTTGGCCGGACTCATGGCAAATTGCGTTCAAACACCAACCAGAGGGCAGGGCTCCCGGCCACGAGCCTGTGTGACCCACGACACTCCCGCCACTCTGCATGGACCACGCCGGTGCGGCGCTCTGCTCCGCGGCTGTCCTCCGCCCTGCGGGCCCCCCCTTGATGCCGCTGCGCAGAGCGCCGCACCGGCCTGATCCAG
>JANMYG010000239.1:0-11563 GCA_031381865.1 Betaproteobacteria bacterium
GGCACTGGTTGAACATGAGGTCGTAGAACGCCAGCGCGTTGCGCCGGTTGCGTTCGAGACGCTGGGTCATGGGAATACCTCCGATCGATGCGGCCGCCAGCGCGACGCAAACAGGGCCGAACCGTGACCGATGGGTCTTGCGCGGCCGTGGGTGGCAGGCTCATGCCCGACATTGACAACTCCGGGTCCGTGCGCCCCGGGACGGTCAAAGTCGGGTCTCATGCCCCGCCTTCGATGAACTCGACCTGGCCGATCCAGTTGCGTCTGCGCCGTGCCAGGCGATCGGCTTCGTTCTCCGCGTCGAAGGTGGCCGTGGCGCGTCGCAGCAGCGCCGGGGCTATACCCTCGAGCGCATGCACGTTCACCACGGCGTAGAGCACATCGTCGACCCGACTGGTCACCACCGGCACGACGCCGCAGTTGCAACAGACGTGGAACAACGCGGTCCTGGTTGCGAAGGCGTAGCGCGAAACGCGATCGGGGTCCTTGACGACGACCTTGAGTGACGCGGTCGGACACGAAGTCCACACGCCACCGTGCTTGGTGCAGAAGGAGCAGGTGCAGGCCCGCGCCGGAATCTCGGCCGGCTCCGGCTGCCAGTCGAGCGTGAAGCGGATGTTTGCGCAGTGGCAACTTCCAGACAAGAGCATGGTGACCCCCGCGGGTTGTGGGGCGCCTCGGTTTCGATCCGGCCGGCGCCAGGCGCCGGACCCGCCGCCACTCTACACCCTGGCCGACGCCGGCCCGGATGCGACAAGCTCGGCCATCGTCGCCATCGCCGCCCTGCGCGCGCCGGCGCATGCGCCGATACGCTGCCTGCCAACTGGCTGTAAATCTGTGTAAAGCTGCCAACCGGTTGCCGCACTGCGGCGTTGGGAACAGGCACACTGTGCCATGACAGGAACCCCGATGCCCACCCACGACCGTGCCCGGTTCGCGCCCCATCTGGCCATCGCGCTGTGCGCCGGCCTGCTCGCCAGCCCGGCGGCCATGGCCCAGCCCGAATCGACGGCGGCGCAGGTCTGGCGCGCCAGTTCGCGCCTCGGTTACGGGCCCGACGCCGCCACCGCCCAGGCCGCACAAGGCAACCCGCGCGCCTGGGCCCTGCAGCAGATCGACGCGGCGTACGCGGCCAGCCAGCGCGCGCCCAGCATTGCGCCCGAACTCGCACGCTTCAACCAGCCGCTGCAACAGACCGTGACCGAGTTCCAGGCCGAGCGCGCGGCGCGACGCCAGGTGCGCGCCACCGCGCCAGCGCCTGGCACCACCGACATGACCAACCGCGCCGCCGACAACGGCAATGCATTCAGCCGCGAGATGCAGCAGACCGCCGCCGCATGGCGGCTGATGGCGTGCAGTGATGCGGCCGTCGAGCAACCGCTGCTGGCGCGCATGACCGAATTCTGGTTCAACCACCTCAACGTGTTCGTGGGCAAGGGTGTGGTGCGCCCGTTTGTCGGCCACTATGTTGTGCATGCCATCCGCGCCAACGCCCTGGGCCGGTTCGAGGACCTGCTGCTGGCCAGTGCACAACATCCGGCCATGCTGCTGTACCTTGACCAGGCGCAGAGCAATGTGCGCGGCCTGAACGAAAACTACGCGCGCGAACTGATGGAACTGCATACGCTGGGGGTCGGCGCCGGTTACAGCCAGAACGACGTGCGCGAACTGGCGCGTATCCTGACCGGCTGGACGGTGGGCCTGCAGCAGGGCCTCGGGTTTCGTTTCGTGGAACGCCTGCACGACACCGGCGACAAGACCCTGCTCGGGCAGCGCTTCCAGGCCGCCGGCCAGCGCGAAGGCGAGGACGCCATCCGCATGCTGGCGCGCCACCCGGCCACCGCCAGACGCGTCGCCAGCCGCCTGGCGGCGACTTTCGTGGCCGACCAGCCACCCCGGGCGCTGGTCGACCGGCTCGCCGCCACTTTTACCCGGACCCAGGGCGACATCCGCGCCGTCATGCGCAGCCTGGTGGAGTCACCGGAATTCTGGCAAGCCGGCAACAGCCTGTTCAAGACCCCGCTCGACTTTGCCTGCTCGGCGCTGGTCGCCGGTGGCGGCGCCAAAGACCGGCGCGACATCCAGCTGACACTGGGTTTTCTGGCGCTGGCCGGGCAACCCATGCACGGCTGGCAGACACCCGATGGCTACAAGACCGACGCGGACACTTGGCTGGCGCCCGAGGCGCTGACACGGCGCGCGGACTACGCCATCACGCTCGGTGGGCGCATCGACGAACCCGCCTATCTGCAGCCCTTCCTGGGCACGACCAGCCTGGAGCGCATCGGGCGCGAACGGCCCGCGGCACGCGCCGGCCTGATGCTGGCCAGCCCCGATTTCATGGGCAAATGATCGTCGCGCCGACCCGGTTCGACGTCAGCTGCCATCAACCCATCGCGACAACCATGCACGCCCCACCCGACCCCGCCAATTTCTTGCGCCGCCAACTGCTGCTGGGCCTGGGCGCCGGCAGCGCGCTCGGTGCGGTGCCGGCCGCGCGCGCCTGGGCGCAAGCCGCCCCGCAGGGCGCCAGGCAGGCCGGGTCGGGACGGCTGGTGGTGGTTTTCCTGCGTGGCGCTTACGACGGTCTTTCGGCCTTCGTGCCGTATACCGACCCCGACTACCACGCCTTGCGGCCGAATATCGCGATTGCCGCACCGGACGGCAGCACACAAACGGCGCTCAAGCTCGACCCGGTGTTCGCCTTGCACCCGGCGCTGGCGCCGCTGCTGCGGTTCTGGCAGCAAGGCGTGCTGGCTTTTGTGCCCGCAGCCGGGCTGCCGGCGCCGAACCGCTCGCATTTCGACGCCCAGTACCAGATGGAGATCGCGCAAAGCGGCAAGACCAGCGCGGCGCCGGGCTGGCTCAACCAACTCAGCGCGCTCGACAGTGCGGCACAGGCGATCGGCGTCGGGGAAGCCAACCCGGCGATCCTGGCCGGCGCGGCCAAGGTGCGACTGATTCCGCGCGGCCAGGCTGCCGCACGCACCGGCGTGCTCGCCAACGAGCAGACGCGCCAGGCCCTGCTGGACCTCTACGCCGGCAACGACCGGCTCGGCCAGGCGTTTCGCCAGGGGGCGGGCAGCCGGATGCAAAGTGCCCAGGAGCTCAACAGCGAAAGGACCGCCGCCGAGGGACGCCAGGACATGGCCAACCGGGACGCCCTGCGCCGCCTCGACCAGGATGGCACGCCGGCCGACATGCAAGCCCGCAACGCGCAGATGCTGGCCGCCAGCAACGGCGCCGCCGACGCCATCGGCCTGCAGCTCGACGCGCAACACCTCGGCACCCTGATGCGCAACGACCGCAAGCTTCGGATCGGTTTCCTGTCGGCCGGGGGCTGGGACACCCACGCCAACCAGGGCAATGCGACCGGGCAGTTGTCCAACAACCTGGGCAACCTGGCCCGGGCCGTGGCGCAGTTGCGCCAGGACTTCGCCGACACCGGCGACGTGGTGGTGGTGCTGAGCGAGTTCGGCCGCACGGTAGCCGAAAACGGCTCGCGCGGCACCGACCACGGTTTCGGCAATGCGATATGGATCATGGGCAACGGCATCCTGGGTGGCCGCTGGCACGGTCGCTGGAGCGGCCTGGCGCGTGGCAACCTCAACGAAGCACGCGATCTGCCGGCGCACCACGACTACCGCGCGGTGCTGGCCCAACTGCTGCGCGCCACCTTCGCCCTGCCGGACTCGGACCTGGCACAAGTGCTGCCGGGCGCCAGCTGGGACAGCCGCCTCGACAGCCTGATCCGCCGCAGCTGACGCGGCTACCGCCGCGGTGGCACGCCGCCCGGACCCGCATCAGTGACCGCTCTGGTGCCCGCTGGTGTCGGCCTGCGCGCGCAACCCCATCGCTTCGCCCAGCCGCACCGCCCGGGCCGGCGCCCAGTCGGGGCTGAAACGCATGCGACCCTGCGGGAACAACAGCACCACGGTCGACCCGAGCAGGAAACGGCCCATCTCCTGGCCCTGTGCAAGAACAACCGGCGCATCGTCGTAACGCCAGGTGCGTACCTGCGCGGCGCGCGGCGGGTTGACCACGCCGTGCCAGACGGTGGCCATGCTGCCGACGATGGTGGCGCCCACCAGCGCCAGCACGAACGGGCCCTGCTCGGACTCGAACAGGCACACCACGCGTTCGTTGCGCGCAAACAGCCCCGGCACGCCGCGCGCCGTGACCGGGTTGACGGAAAACAGCGCGCCGGGCACGTAGCTCATGCGCACCAGGCGGCCGTCACACGGCATATGGATGCGGTGGTAATCGCGCGGGCTCAGGTACAGGGTCGCGAACGCGCCATCCTGGAACCGCGCCGCCAACTCGGCGTCGCCGCCCAGCAGTGCGGTGGTCGAGTAGTGGTGGCCCTTGGCCTGCAGGATCTGGTCGCGTTCGATGGCGCCGAACTGGCTGATCGCACCGTCCACCGGGCACACCAGGTCGGCGCGCGCCAGCGGGCGCGCATCGGCCCGCAGTGCACGCGTGAAGAACTCGTTGAAGCTGGCGTAATTACCGATATCCGGATCGGCCGCCTCGGACATGTCGACCTGGTAACGACCCACGAACCAGCGGATCAGCCGGGTCGTCAACGGCCCGCCGCGGGCCGACGCGATGAGCCCGCCGAACTGCGTGAGCGCGCGCTTGGGCAGAAGGTACTGGGGTAATACGGCGAGACGGTCTGACACGGGTGGTGCGCCTTGGCGCCGTTGGATCGGCAAAATGGTGGCGGATTCTATATCGGGCGGTGGTGTCGTCAGAATCCGGTTTCCCGGTGAAACCAGCGCCACTGCGGCATGGGGTAGGCTTGGCCGGTCCCTGCAACCGCGCCATCGCCATGAAGATCCGTCCGATCCAGCCTTCCCCGACCCCGCCCGAACCAGCGGCCGCACCCGCGGCCACCGGCCCGGGCGACATCACCGCATTCGACCGCACCATGGGGCCCGACGACGCGCTGGTGCACGACACCTTGTGCGCATTACAAGCGCCGACGGGGCTGACACGGGTGTCGGACATGATGGCGGCCGCCGGACTGCGCACCGAGCGCGGCGGCGCCTTCAATCCGGCCGTCGTGCGCCAGTTGCTGGACCGGTTGCTGGCGGCGAATTTCGCCACGCGCGACACGCAGGGCCGCATCCGCGCCGCCTCGCCGCACGCCGAGGCGCGTTTTCGCCAGATGATGGCGGTGCCGCAACAGGCGCAGGCATGGTTCGCGGCCTGGCGCCTGCTGAACCGGTTCGAGCAGGTCTACGCGCTGGGTTTCCTGGAGGACGAACAACTCGCCGCGGCGATGCGCCTGCTGATCTACGGCGGCGGGTCGTCGCAGGACCTGGAGCGACTGCGCACGCTGGCCTACACCGGCGCGCACCTGTGGCGGGCGGCCCTGCGTGCGGCCGTGCTCAAGCCCTTTCATGGCGATCTGTTCGGCCGTCTCGAACCCGCGCTGTTGACCGAGCTGGCGCAAGGGCTGCTGAACGAGCTCAGCGGTTTTGCCGAAAGCACCCTGCGGCCGCTGGAAGACTGGTTGCTGGCACGCCATGCCGACGCGCCGAAGGGTGTTTCCCCGGACTTGTGTTGCCGGCTAGCCGAGACGCTGCTGTTTCGCGGTGATATCGCGGGCGCGCGGGTGTTGTGCGCGCGGCTCCAGGGCACGCGGGTCGAGCTGGTGCTGGCGGCGCTGGAAATCGCACAAGGCCATTGGGAGAGCGGCGCGGCGCAATTCGAGGCGGGCCTGAAAAACGCGGCCAGCGAACTGGGCCGGCGCAAGAACCTGGTGTCGCCGTCGCTGGGCTGGTTGTACCTGATGGCGCTGCTGGCGCAGCCGGCGCCGGCCGCGTGGGGCCGGGCACGCAAGTTTGCCGCCGCCGAAGCGGGCAAGCGCGACGCCGACCTGTTCGGCTTGTGGGGCGTCTGGCAGTCGGCCATCGACCAGCGCCTGGGCGATAGCGCGAAGGCCCACCAGCACTTCCGCCTGGAACGGCTCGAACACTCCGGGCTGCAGTCGCTACAGCATCTGCACCACCTGCTGCTGGCTGCCTGGCTCAGGGTCGAGCCGCCCGCGCCGGACCGCCTGCGCGCGCATGCCCAGGCACTGGAGCGCGACTTCGCATTGGCCGGACTGGCCTGGCTGGCGCTGCTGACGCGCCGCGCCGCGGCCGCGCTGCTGGGCCAGCCCCCGGCCGCCGCCGATGCCGGCGCCGCCTTCTTCATCGGCCCGGTGCAGGACAGCTGGCGTGAAGCGCTGGCGTCGATATTGGCGCTGGGTGGTGATGCGCCGGTGCGCGAACGCGAGGGCGCGTTGCAGGACCGGCTGACCTGGCTCGTCAGCGTCGACGACGACGCGCGCATCGAAAGCCTGGAGCCGATCGAGCAGAAGGCCGGCGTGCGCGGGCTGGGCAAGGCCAGGCCGGTATCGCTGGCCACGCTGCTCAAACGCAAGGACCTGGCGCCCCACGACGCCGCCGTGCTGCGCGCCGCCAGGCGGGCCGATTACGGCAACCAGATGGAGCTCGACGCCGTGGCGGCCGCACCGGCGCTGGTGCGCCACCCGTGCGTGGCGTGGCAACACGCGCCGACCCGCTTCGTCGAGATCGTCGAGGCCCTGCCTGCGCTGGAGATCATGACCCGCGGCGAGCACATCAGCTTTCGCCTGCTCGACCCGGTGCGCACGGCCCGGCACAAGGAGGAGGAAGAACACGACGACTTGCTGCCCCCCCGTTGGCGCGCGCAACGCACGCGCTCGCGCAACACCCTGCTGCTGGCCGACGGCGACACGCGGGCGCGGCTGGTGCGGCTGACGCCGGCACAGTTGCGCGTGGACGCTCTGGTGTCGCAGGGCTGGAAGGTGCCGGTGGCGGCGCGTACCGAGCTCGACGCTGCGTTGCGCGTGCTGGCGGCGCATTTCCAGATCGCGAGCGACGCCGAGGCCGGCCACGAGGTCGAACCCAGCACCCTGCTGCACGCCGAGCTGACACCGCGCGGCGCCGGACTGCGCCTGGTGCTGCTGGCCGCGCCGTTTGGCGAATTCGGTACGCGCCTGGCGCCCGGCGCCGGGCGCGAACGCGTGACCACGGTGCACCAGGGCATTACGCTGTCGACCAAACGCGACCTGCGGCGCGAACGCGAGGCCATGCAGGCCCTGCTGGATGCGCTCGACTTCCTCGACGACGCCACCCACGACTGGTCGCTCGACCAGCCGCTGGAGGCGCTGGCGGCAGTCGAAGGCCTGGGCCGGCTCGGCGCGTCGATCGTGAGCGAATGGCCCAAGGGCAAACCGTTGCGCGTACGCGCCGTGCCCGATGCGGCGGTCAAGTTGCGCGCCAAGTCCAAAGGCGACTGGCTCGAACTCGACGGTGAAGTGCAACTCGACGGCGGCGAGGTGCTGGGCCTGCGCCAACTGCTCGATCTGGCGCAGGCCAGCCGCAGCCGCTATGTGGCCCTGGGCGAGGGCGACTTCCTCGCGCTGGGTGATGCGTTGCGCCAGCAGCTCGCCGACCTGGCGGCACTGGCCCAGCCGCACAAGCAGGGCCAGCGCCTGTCCGGCGTGGCCGCACTGGCCTGGGAGGCCAGCGGCAACAGCCTGGCGCTCGACGGCGACAACGCCTGGTGCCAGCGCAGCCAGGCCTGGGCGCAGGCCCAGGGCCGGGTATTCGAGCTTCCGGCCGGCCTGGACGCCGAGTTGCGCGACTACCAGCTCGAAGGTTACCGCTGGCTCATGCGCCTGGCGCACAGCGGCTTCGGCGCCGTGCTGGCCGACGACATGGGCCTGGGCAAGACGGTGCAGGCGCTGGCGCTGCTGCTGCAGCGCGCCGCCGGCGGACCAGCGCTGGTGGTGGCGCCGACCTCGGTGTGTGGCAACTGGCTGCTCGAGGCCACCCGTTTCGCGCCCGGCCTGCAAGTCGAGTTGTACGGCGGCGCGCTGGGCGCCGAGGACGCAGCCGAAGAGCTGGCCGATGCGCCCGAATCGGCGCCGCCGGATGCCGCGCCAGATGCGTCCGACGCGCCCGACACGCCCGAGGCGGCGCCCGACAATCCACGCCGCGCCGCGCGCCGGCGCCAGGTGCGCGCCCTTGGAGCGGGCCAGCTGCTGGTGGTGTCCTATGCGCTGCTGCAGATCGACTCGGACATCCTGGGCGACGCGCCATGGCACAGCGTCGTGCTGGACGAAGCACAGGCGATCAAGAACCCCGCCACCCGCCGCGCCCGGGCCGCGCTGGCGCTCAAGAGCGACTTCCGGCTCGCGTTGACCGGCACGCCGATCGAGAACCGCCTGGGCGAGTTGTGGTCGATCATGGGGTTCTGCAATCCCGGCCTGCTGGGCAGCGCCACGCAGTTTGCGCAGCGCTTCGCCAACCAGATCGAGGGCGACGACGACCCCCACCTCAAGGCGCAGGCGGCGCGCCGGCTGCGCCGCCTGCTGTCGCCGTTCCTGCTGCGCCGCACCAAGGCCGAGGTGCTGACCGACCTGCCTTCGCGCACCGAAATCGTCCACCAGGTGGTGCCCGGGGCGAAGGAGCGCGCGCTGCTCGAAGCGCTGCGCCAGCAGGCCGAGGCGAGTGTGGCGCAGACGATGGCGGCCAATGCCTCGGGCACCGGCGCGCGGGCGGGGCAGAACCAGTTCCACGTGCTGGCCGCGCTGACGCGCCTGCGCCGCGCGGCCTGCGACCCGCGGCTGGTGGCGCCCGAGCTCGGCATCGTCGGCGCGAAGGTGCAGGAGTTCGAGCAACTGGCGCTGGAGCTGGTGGCCGGGCGCCACAAGGCGCTGGTGTTCAGCCAGTTCACCGACTTCCTGGCGCTGCTGCGGGAACGGCTCGACCAGGCCGGGTTGAGTTACCAGTACCTGGACGGCAGCACGCCGGCAGCAGAACGCGGCAAACGCGTGGCCGCGTTCCAGGCCGGCCGCGGCGACCTGTTCCTGATCAGCCTGAAGGCCGGCGGCTTCGGCCTGAACCTGACCATGGCCGACTACGTGATCATCACCGACCCCTGGTGGAACCCGGCGACCGAAGAACAGGCCAGCGCGCGCGCCCACCGCATCGGGCAGCAGCGCCCGGTGACGGTGTACCGGCTGGTGACGCAGGGTTCGATCGAAGAGAAGATCGTGCGCCTGCACCGCAGCAAGCGCGACCTGGCCGATGGCATCCTGAGCGGCGAGGACGCGGCCGCCCCCATCGACGCGGGCCAGTTGCTGGAGCTGTTGCGCGCGCAGTGAACCACCGGCGCGCCCAGGCAGCAGGGTAGCCGGGTCCTGGGCCACGGGGTGGCCACGCCATGGGCCGCGTTGTAGCCCGGCCATGGGCCACGGGTAGCCGGGTCATGGGCCACGGGTTTGGTGGCCGCCAGCGCATCGCTGCGGCGCGGCGCGGTGGGACAATGGCACATGACCGCACGTATCCCGCCGATCCAGTGCCTGCTGACCTTCGAGGCGCTGGCGCGGCTGCGCAGCGTGACCCAGAGCGCCGAGGAACTGTGCGTGACGCCCAGCGCCGTCAGCCACCGCGTCAAGCAGCTCGAACAGATCATCGGCACCAAGCTGTTCGGCCGTGCCGACTTTTCCCTCACCACCGACGGCAGCGAATACCTGGCACATGTGCGCGACGGCCTGGCGACGCTGCAGAAGTTCCCCGGACAGGCCGCGAACACGTCCAAGCGCAAGCTGCGCCTGGCCGTGACACCGACCTTTTCACGCTCGATCCTGATCCCGCGGCTGCGCCAGTTCACCGAGGCCTACCCTGAGATCGACGTGACGCTGCAGGTGTCGATCCCGCTGCTCGACGTGGTGGCCGAAGACGCCGACCTGATGGTGCGTTTCGGCACCGGGCGTTATGCCGATGTGGAACACCTGTGCCTGATGAAGGACGACGTGACGCCGCTGGCCTCGCCGGCGTACGTGCGCGAGCACGGGCCGTTCGTGCTGGCGCAGGACATCGAGGGCGAGGCGCTGCTGCGCAGCCCGCTGGAACCCTGGCGCACCTGGTTTGCCGTACAGGGGCTGGACTGGCCCGAACCGGTTGACGGCTCCCAGTTCAACGACATCGGCCTGATGTGCGACGCCGCGGCCGCCGGCATGGGCATCGGGCTGGTACGGCTCAAGCTCGGCGCGCCGTGGCTGGAAAGCGGCGCGCTGGTGCGCCTGTACGAACGCAGCGTGCCGAGCCCGCACGCGCATTACCTGTGCTGGCGCACCGGCACCATGGAGCGCTGGGAATGCTCCGCCTTCGCGGAGTGGCTCAAGAAGAGCATTGGGTAGCCAGCCCGGAACGATCGCGCCGCCCGCCGGGCCCGACCGTGAGGTTGTCATGCCGCACCCGCAATGACAAGACCCTTGACCCGCAATGACAAGCGCCTTGACCCGCAATGGCACGCCGCGCGCGCGCGATGCCGGGCGGCTCAGTAATTCCAGCTGTGGCGCTCGCCGCGGGCGTGGCAGCACCAGGCGTACAGGGCGTCGTACATGACCATGCCGTGGCGCAGCATTTCATGGTCGTTGGCGAAGTTGCGCGACAGGCCCAGCGATATCGCGAGCAGTCCGGCGCATTGCGGCGCCAGTTCCAGCCGGTCGGTGTCGGCACCACGCACGATCAGCGCCAGGTCCTGCAGCGCCGGTGTCGTCAACCCGTACTTCCTGAGCATGGTGTCGAAGCTGCACAACTCCCCCTCGTGGGTCAGTTCCACGCCCGGCACGTCGTAGGGGATGGCGCCGGTGTTTTGCGCCGTGGCCAGCACCTGCTCCGGCGGCACGAACAGGAACTCCGGCTGCTGGTCGATGAAACGCGCCACCAGCCACGGGCAGGCGATCCGGTCGATCTTCGGGCGCTCACGCGTGACCCATTTCATGGCCGTGCCTCCTGCCGCGCCGGCCGCTCCAGCGCACGAATAGTGGATTGGGGTTTCATGTCGGTTCTCCTTTGTCGACCAACGGCAGCCCGGCGGATTGCCAGGCGTCGATACCACCGCGCAGAAAACGCGCCTTCAAACCCTGCGCGCGCAGGCGCAGCGCGGTGCTGCGGCCCACTTCATGTCCATAGACGCAATACACGATGACTTCGCGCGCCGGGTCGAGCGCGACCGACCAGTCATCGACCAGGGCCGGGTCACGCCAGCTGGCCGTCGGCAACATCTGCTGCGCCGCGTCGAAAACGGCCGCACGGCGCACGTCGATCAGTGCGGCGCCCGCCACCTCGCCCTGCTCCGCTGCAAAGGGTTCGGCGGCGGCGTGTACCGCGCCCTGGTAACGCAGGTAGATGGCCGCCCAGTCCAGGTTGTCCATGAACGCATCGACCCAGGCGCCCGCCCGCGCGCCGAAATCCATGTGGTAGGCGTGTTCGTACATGTCGAGCGCCAGGATCGGCACCCCGCCTGCCAGCGCATGGGTGTGGTCGGGCGCCCACTGGTTGACCAGCGATCCGTCGTGCGGCTGGAACACCAGCAGCACCCACCCTGACCCGCCGCCCAGCGCGCGGCCCATGGCGGTGAACTCCTCGCGCCAGCGCGCCACACTGCCAAAACTGGCGCCCAGCGCCAGCGCCATGGCCGGCACCATGCCGGCGCCGTCGCCGCCGAGGCAGGC
>JANMYG010000306.1:0-1620 GCA_031381865.1 Betaproteobacteria bacterium
GCGGCACGCGTCAACCGTGCCCACCGCGAGCGCGCCAACTGCGAGCTGCTGGCAATCTTCGAGCGTTACAAACTGGCGCACATGTGAGCACCATGGGCAATTCCCATTACGCCATCGCAGTGCTACCGGGCGACGGCATCGGTGCCGAGGTGATGTCCGCCGCACTTGAGGTGCTGCACGCCACCGGCGCCCGTATCGGCCGGCACTTCGACACCGTGGCGCACCCGGCCGGTGCGCAGCATTACCTGGACAGCGGCGACGCCTTGCCAGCCTCGACACTGGCAGCCTGCCGCGCTGCGCACGCGATCTTGTTCGGTGCCATGGGCTTGCCACATGTGCGTGCCAGGGACGGCACCGAGATAATTCCGCAACTCGACATCCGCTTTGCGCTCGACTTGTACGCCGGGGTGCGGCCGATCCGCAGCTGGCCCGGGCTGCCCGGCCCGTTGTCCAACCCGCTCGCGGCAGGCATCGACCTGGTGCTGGTGCGCGAGAGCACCGAGGGGCTGTTTTACGCCCGTGGCCGGGGCGTGGTGCAGGCCGACGCCGCCTACGACACGATGATGATCTCGCGCGCCGGCACCGCGCGCGTCTGCGACTTCGCGCTAAAGCTGGCCCGCCAACGCAAGGCCCAGGGCAAACGCGGCCATGTGACCAATGTCGACAAGGCCAATGTATTTGCGTCGATGGCGTTCTGGCGCCAGATCTTCGAGGAGCGGGCGAAGGCCTTCCCTGATGTGGCGACCGCGCACGCCTATGTGGATGCGATGGCGCTGAACCTGGTGATGAAGCCCTGGGTCTACGACGTGCTGGTGACGGAGAACATGTTCGGCGACATCCTGTCGGACTTGATTGCCGCGCTGGTCGGCGGCATGGGCATGGCGCCGTCGGCCGATATCGGCGACCAGTACGCGTTGTTCCAGCCGGCCCATGGCACGGCACCGGATATCGCAGGGCAGGGCATCGCCAACCCGTCTGCCATGATCCTGTCCGCCGCGATGATGCTCGATTGGCTGGCCGAGCGCCATGGCGATGCGACGCTGGCCGACGGTGCGCGGGTGATCGAGGCCGCCTTGCAGGACGCGCTGGCCAACGGTTCGGTGCGGCCACGGGATTTTGGGGGTACCAGTGGCACGGCAGACATCGTGCGCGCGGTGCTGGAGCGCCTCGCATGACCCAACGCATAGCCATGGTCGGCGCCGGGTACTTCGCGCAGTTCCAGCTCGAAGGATGGCGCGACATCGGTGCCCCTGCCCTCGCTCTGTGCGACATCGACCGCGAGCGTGCGCTCGCGCTGGGCGCGCGCTTCGGCATCGCGAATTGTTTTGCCGATGTGGCCGGCATGCTCGATGCCGTGCACCCTGACTTGCTGGACGTGGTGTTGCCCCCGGCCGCCCAGGTTGCAGTGGTGCAGCTGGCGCTGGAGCGCCACATTCCGACCATCTGCCAGAAGCCGTTCGGTGTGGACCTGGCGCAGGCCGAGGCCATGGTGGCGTTGGCCAGACGGCACAACACATTGTTGGTGGTACACGAGAACTTTCGGTTCACACCCTGGTTCCGGGAATGCCGGCGCCTCATCGATGCAGGCCACTTCGGCCGCCTGCATGGCATCAGTTTCCG
>JANMYG010000359.1:0-3325 GCA_031381865.1 Betaproteobacteria bacterium
GTCCTGCCCTGGCGCAGCGGCCCCCGTGTTGCGGCGCGGTTTGGCCAGGATTGCACGCGCCCAGCCCAGCGCCAGGTGCTGCTCCCAAAACGGACGCATCTCGCTCACGTACAGCCAGGCCTCGTACTTGCCGCCGACGGCGATTCCGTAACCGCTGTCCGGCTCGACCGGTTTGGGGGCGCGCGCCAGCAACAACTTGACGGCTGTGGGATGGTCCTTGGCGGCCTGCTGCAGCTGCACCTGCGCGGCCGCGGTGTCGCCCAGCACGAAGGTGGCGAGCAGCGCGTTCAACTGCAGCGTGGGGTTCATGTCGTTGGCGTAGCGGTGGTCGACCGCGATCACATCACCCCAACGCGCGAAACGCACATGCGCGCAGGACAGGTCAGCCCGCAGGCCATGGTTGTCGTTCGGGTTCAGATCGAACACCAGCCAGTGGGCCAGTTCCATGAAGCGTTGCCAGTTGCCGGCCTCCTTGCAGACAAAGGCCAGATGCGCCACCGGACGCAGCGCAGGGCGGTTCGGCCACACGCCCCAATGGCATTCGATATTGCCGCTGCCGCCGGATTCCAGCGTGAGGCGCAGTTGCTCGGCCGCGCGCTCGGCCACTGGCACCAGCAAGCGCTCTGGCACGCCGGCCCAGGCGATCGTGTCGATCGCCATCACGAGGTCGTCCAGCACGTCGAAGCTGAACCACAGGCTCGGGTTCTTCTGCAACATGTCCAACCAGTCGGTGGCGTTGTCCCAGACTTCGCCGGCGCCGTTTTGCAGCGTGGTCATCGAGGGTTTGGCCTGCGGGAACGTCTGCTGCCAACGCTGTTCCAGTTTCGCCAGTTCCGCATCGGGCACCAGTTCGGCCGCAACCTGGTGCACCGCCCGGTGGTCATCCTCCTCGGTGAATACCTCGAATTGGTGCCGCACGGCCGGCGCCGGCGCCGCCAGAAAAAGCTCGTTCAGGCGGCGCCATTGTTGGTTGGCCTGCATCGCCACGCCCAGCATGCCGCCATGGGCATCCTTTGCGATCTCGCGCAGGCGTTCGATCAGGTCGGCCAGCGACGGATCGCGCTGTTTTGCCAGATGCGCGGCCCACCACTGCGCACGGCCTTGCGCTTCGGCCGTTCGCCCCTCGCTCAGCAGCGTCGTGACCTCCAGGAAACCCAGCGCCGGGTCGTTCGGATTGAGCTCGGTGGCCTGCCTGAAGGTTCGCCACGCGCCTGCATGGTCGCCTCGGTCCGCCAGCATGGTGGTACGCCGTTGCAACGCATCACTGCGCAGAATCTTGTCGCCGCGCAGCAGGATGTCGTCGATCAGCTGCTCGCGTTTGACCTTGCGCCCCAAGGCCAGCCAGTTGTCCATGAGCAGGTTGAACAGCGGCGCCAGTCGCGCGCCCAACGGCCCCGCCCTTTCAAAGTACGGCTCCAACAGCGCGGCGGCACGGGCATTGTTTCCCTCCTCGTCCCACTGGTACGCCGTATCGGCCACCGCATCGAGGTTGGCACGGCTGGACGCGACCTCCGCGAGACGGCGCTTGGGATAGGCGTCCAGCACGTAACGCAGCAGGTTCATGCCGCTGAACAGGGGTGGCATCGCCACGGCGCCGCAGCAATGCTTGAACTTGCGCCCGGACCCGCATGCACACGCATCGTTGCGACCCTGTTTGGGCTGCGCTGCTGCGACCAGGCCGTTGGCAGGCATGGGCAACTCGCCGTACAGGCCGCGCGAAGCGACGCGCAGAAGCTGCGCGACTTGCGCCGGCTGGGGCGGCATCTCTTCCAGCAACGCCGGCATGAGTTTGGGCGCCGCCTCGACGAACCACGCCGTGAAGTCGTCCGGTGTCGGGTTGCCGAAAGCCTTCTTGCCGGCGCGTCGCAGCAAGGTTTCCAGCTGTAGTTCAAAGTCGGACAAAAGCGAATCCATCGAGATCTCCTGCACGCGGTGCCCGACATGATATCGGCGGGCGGTGGGACAACAAGAAACCAGCGACAGAAGCCGGTGATGACGCCCCGTGCGCGGGATCCGGGACGCTGCAGCCACCCAAAAACCGCCATCGACTGGTACCGGCGGTTCCGCCAGGCCAGCGCGGTGCGCCGGGCGCCATCACACTGCCTGTCAGGTCGACCCGGCGCGCCGTCGCCCTGGAACACACCACGCGTATTCCGCGCCGACAGTTGGGGCGCCACCAGCCGGGCGAGTGACAAGGCGCCGCGGCTTCAACCTGGCGCCTTGCGCCACACACTCGCAAGCCACGGCTGCTGCTCGCGCGGCAAACCTGGTGGCCGGTAGTAATGGGTCAACTCGACGAAGCCGGCCGCCGACACATAAGCATGCCAGGCAGGCCAGTCATGGAAGGCGCCATAACGCTCGCCGTTCCAGCCTTCCTCGCCGTCGCCGCGCGGGTTGGAGCAGAACAACACGCCGCCTGGCTTCAGTGCCACGTTGAGCTGCCCGAGCACACCTGGCAATTCCAGGCTGGGGATATGGAACAAAACGGCGTTGGCGAACACACCGTCGTAGCGCGCACGCGGCAGGTCGAGTGCAAGGAAATTCTGCTCCAGCACCACGCAAGCGCTGTGGTCGCGGGCCAGCGCCGCCAGCTGCGGCGATCCTTCGAGGCCGGTCACACGGTGGCCGAGCGCCCGGAATGTCTTCAGGTCGCGCCCAGGCCCGCAGCCGAAGTCGAGGATCTCGAACGGGGGCGTTGCCTCGATGTGCCGCAGCAGCGCGTCGATGTTCTGGCTGACATCGTGGTCGCGCGTGCCTTCCCAGAATGCCTGCGCGTTGCGGTCGTAATGCGCCAGCGTCCGCTCGGTGATGTGTCGGAGGTCTTCGGGTGTCTGTGGCATGGGTGGCTGATTCACGTCTGACGTCGGATCCGGCCTGCCCGGGGCAGGCCCGGCGCCTGTCTGCCCCGGGCACGTGCGGTGGCCCTCTGGACCGCCTACTGGGGTGCCCGTCTGGCGAGTATGCCGCGCAATCCGGCGTGCAGCTGTGTTATCTCGGGCGACGTGGAGGAACAGGTATCGGGCCGTTTAGGGCTTTGCACCAATTGGGATTCGCGGACGTAACCACTATCCGGAAGTGCATCGAAAAACGAAAGTTTGATTGTTGGCCGTGGCGCTGGTCTGCTGGCGGCGCCCGGCGCCTTGGGCGATGTGGGTTTGTGTGGCATGTCGGTACTCGTTGTGAACCAACCTGCATTTCACCCATCATTGACTTATAGAAATAGCACGTATGGTCCGGCCATTCAACGCAAACGATAGCCGCATCGTGCCAGAACCCGCATGGATATTGGGTTAGAAACCCCCGCCTATTCCAATTCGCGTTTCCT
>JANMYG010000365.1:0-4311 GCA_031381865.1 Betaproteobacteria bacterium
GCCTAATGCGTTCCGGAAAGCTTGTGCTTGACGACGAGTTTCGCATCTTGCTGGAGTACCAGAACAAGACCCGGCCCAAGCAAGGCAACCGGCCAGGCGATGCCTTCGTCAAGTGGGCACTTAATAATCGGGGCAATACAAAGTGGGTGGACCAGGTGAATTTGACGGACCATGATGAACGCGGCTTTGCGTCTTTTCCTGACGATCCGGAACTGGCAAATTTCGATGCTTCGGACCGGAAATTTGTCGCTGTGTCTGGGGCGCATCCCGATAAGCCCTCCATCGCCCAAGCGACGGATTCCAAGTGGCTCGGTTGGGCTCCCGCACTTCAACGACACGGCATCGGTGTGACGTTTCTTTGCCCTGCCGACATCCATCGCTTTCACGCGAAAAAGCTTGGCGCGTGAGCGAGTTTTTTCGTTTTCCCCACACACCGCATCTGGCGTGGTTGGGGCAAGGTTTGCCGCGCGACGACAAGGTGCTGTCGGCATCGGAGGCCGAGGCGTTTTTGGCGCACCCCGTCGTTGTCGAAGAAAAAGTTGACGGAGCCAATCTGGGGATTTCCGTGGATGCCGCCGGGGCGATACGCGCACAAAACCGCGGGCAGTACCTACAGCGGCCCTTCTCAGGGCAGTTTGCCCGCTTGAATGGGTGGCTTGTGCTCCATGAAGAAGCCCTGGTCGACGCCCTGGGCGAGTCGCTGGTGTTGTTCGGCGAATGGGTGGCCGCCGTGCACAGCCTGGAATACAGCAGCCTGCCGGACTTTTTCCTGGTGTTCGATGTGTATGACCGCAACGAGATGCGCTTCTGGAGCACGGTTCGCCGCAATGCTTTTGCGTCACAACTTGGCCTGTGCGCAATTCATCAGCTAGGCGCGGGGCGTTACCGGCTGAGTTCGCTCAAGCAGGCGGTTGCCTCCGCCTCAAGCGCCTATGGCGATCGAGGATGCGAGGGCATCTATCTGCGACACGAAGACCAAGACTGGTTGGTTGCCAGGGCAAAGCTGGTTCATCCCGATTTCGTGCAGAACATCGGCAAACACTGGCGGTCGCGTGCCCTGAACTGGAATGCGCTGGATGCCGACAGCCGCCTGATACCCTGAGCCCGCCACCAGGCACGGACCGGCCACGGACGAAATCCCCCTCCGACCCCCTCCGACCCCAATCCGTCAATTGACAAAAACCTGTCAGAATTTGTCGGATGAGTGAACCGACCGACCCCTGGCACCTTGCGCGGCCGGACCTGGCGCAGGTCTATCTGCAGGGTTTCGATCTGGGTCTGACCTCGGCGCGGGGCCTGTTCGCGCGCCGGCGCATGGGCAAGAGCGAGTTCCTCAAACACGATCTGCTGCCGGCTGCGCTGCGCGCCGGTTACCTGGCCGCCTATACCAACCTGTGGGACGACACCGAGCACCCGGGTCAGGCGCTGGCCACGGCGATCGTGCTGGCGGTGCAGCCCAGGGGTCTGGGCCAAAATGATGCCGCCGGCAGTATCATCGGGCAATGAACACGGCGGTGAAACTGCTGCAGGCGATGCGGCGCAACCAGTTGGACTGGCAGATCGCCCAGCTTCAGACCGTGGCGCGGCAAAACAACGTTGACTGGCGACATGAAAAGACGAGCCATTGCGTTTTTATCCGGGCGGATGGCAAGACACTTCCCGCTCCTGCACGTCGCCCGATCAAGCCGGTCTATGTGAAGAAGTTCGTTGAACTCATTGACGGAGCGTGAACCATGCCCAAGCTTTATGACTACCCTTTCGAAATTCGCCCGCTGACTGCGGAAGAAGGTGGCGGCTTTCTGATCTCTTACTCTGATTTCTCCGACTGCATTTCGGATGGGGAAACTGTCGACGAGGCCCTGGCGAACGGCAGGGATGCTTTGAAGTCCACGGTGGCCGCGCTCAAGGCAAAGGGCTTGCCAGTTCCCGCGCCAAACGGCGGCGGAGTTGCTTCCGGCAAGTTCGTGGCGCGTGTTCCAAAGACCGTCCACGCGCAGTTGACGTCGCGCGCCAAGGCAGAGGGCGTATCGCTCAACGCATTGGTCCTGACGTTTATTGCTGAGGGCTTGGGGCGCCGCGAGCGGCGCGTATAGCCGCGGATGCGGCCGATCCCGCCGTTGCCCTGGATTGGCTACAGCAACCGTTGCGCGTTCGTGGTGCTGTTTTCACAGGCGCCACAGGGGGCAGGCCCCCAACCGACCCCCTCCGACCGCAAGCCGTCAATTGACAAAAACCTGTCAGAATTTGTCGGATGAGTGAACCGACCGACCCCTGGCACTTTGCGCGGCCGGACCTGGCGCAGGCTTATCTGCAGGGTTTCGACCTGGGGTTGACCTCGGCACGGGGCCTGTTCGCGCGCCGGCGCATGGGCAAGAGCGAGTTCCTCAAACACGACCTGCTGCCGGCCGCGTTGCGCGCCGGTTATCTGGCGGCCTATACCAACCTGTGGGACGACACCGAGCATCCGGGCCAGGCGCTGGCCACGGCGATCGTGCTGGCGGTGCAGCCCAGGGGCCTGGGCAAGTTCTGGGACGACCTGAACACGCCGATCCGCAAACTCAAGGGCAGCGGCAAGCTGCCGCTGGGCGTCGAGGCCGGTCTGGAACTCGACCTGGCCGACAAGGAAAAGGCCGCGGTGCCGGCGATCCAGGCGGCCTTGCTGGCGGCCGACAAGACCAAGAAGCGACTGTTGCTGGTAATCGACGAGGCGCAGGTGCTGGCGTCGCCCGAACACGCGGCCGTGGCGCACTCGCTGCGCGCCGGGCTGGACATCCGCAAGGCCGGCATCAAGGTGCTGTTCGCGGGCTCGTCCGAGGCGGCGTTGCGCCAGATGTTCTCGCGCGCGGCGGCGCCGTTCTACAACTGGGCGCCGCTGGAGCCGTTTCCGCTGCTGGGGCGCGCGTTCGTCGAGGCCACGGTGCGGCAGCTGGACAGCGTGGCCAGGAACCCGTTGCAGATCGACGACGCGCTGCAGGCCTTTGCCGCACTCAAGGAAACACCCGAGTTCTTTCGCTGGTACATCGAGCGTTACCTGATGTACCAGCAGCAGGGGCCTGAGCATGCGCTGGAATACACGCTGGCGCGGGTCCACGACGACACCGGTTACGCCAGGGTGTGGAAGGAACTCGGCCGACCCGACCGCGCCGTGTTGCTGCTGGCCGCCCGCGGCGTGCAGGACCTCTACAGCGCCCCGGCGCTCAAGCAACTGCAGGAGTTGCTGGATTCACCCGACGTGACCGCCAGCGCGCCCCGCACCTCGATCCGGCGGCTGACCGGCGCCCGGCTGCAGCTCATGGCGCGGGTGGACCACGGCGCCTACCGTTTCGAAGACCCGGAATTCCAGACCTGGGTGGCGGCCCGGCGCACGATCGACTGATACCGGTTGGTTTTCGATCGGCAAGGTCCGGTCGGGCTCAGGGCGAGCGGTGGACATCTTTGAGCGCCAAGGCGCCAGAAGCAATCCGGTCCATCCGCGGCGGCGGCGCAAGGCCCCAGGGGAGGCGGTTTTCCGCCGCTGCGCGCCAACAGCAGCGGCATTTCGCGTCGTCGCCAGGGCAAAGGGTTAACCATGATGCCCGACGCAGAGCGGGCAAGCAAAATCGTTGCGCGCGTCGTGCGCGAATAACCCGATTGAAGGCGAATGAAACCATGGCTGATCCGGCTGCCACCACCACCACTCCCAACCAGCAGGCCAGCACCTGGCTGCATGACTTCGGCGCCGCGCTGGCGCGGCGCGACATCGACGCGGCGCTGGCGCTGTTCGGCGAAGAATGTTATTGGCGCGACCTGGTCAGTTTCACCTGGAATATCTGCACCCAGGAGAGCCGCGACGCAATCCGCGCCATGTTGCAGGCGCGGCTGAACGACACCGCGCCGGGCAACTGGCAACTCGAAGGTGACGCCACCGAGGCCGGCGGTGTGGTGGAGGCATGGTTCACCTTCGAGACCGCCGTGGCGCGTGGCCGCGGCCACCTGCGGCTCATCAACGGCCGGGCCTGGACCCTGCTCACGACGATGACCGAACTCAAGGGTTTCGAAGAGAAGAAGGGCGAGCGCCGCGCCATGGGCGCCGAACACGGCGCGCAGGTGGGGCGCACGACCTGGCTCGACAAGCGCCGGCAGGAGCAGGCGGCGCTGGGCAGCACCGAGCAGCCCCATGTGCTGATTGTCGGCGGCGGGCAGGGCGGTATCGGCCTGGGCGCGCGGCTGCGCCGGCTCGGCATACCGGCGATCATCGTCGAGAAGAACGCGCGCCCCGGCGACTCGTGGCGCAACCGCTACAAGAGCCTGTGCCTGCACGATCCGGTGTGG
>JANMYG010000368.1:0-3844 GCA_031381865.1 Betaproteobacteria bacterium
GGTTCCGGTTTCCACATAGACCGGGTCGACCGCCGTGCCGTCCGCAAAACCACACCTGTCGACCGTGACCACGATCTTGCAGACACCCCGGCTGCTGCATGGTGTCGGCGACGCCTTGGTGCCACCAACCGGCGCAGGGGCGCCATTTGCGCTGCACCCTTTCAACACAACGCAACCCAGCAGTGTCGCGACAACGATGGCGAGACGATTTGATTTCTTATGCATTTGTTTGCCCCGAATCCGGTTTTCTTGTTTGTCCCCGCCACCCCTGGTGGACCGGCACGGGCAGTGTCGGCGCGACCCATGGCGTTTGTCAAGAGACTGCCAGAGGCTGCGACCAACGGTGCGGCGGGCCGGCATGTGTCGGACGAAATCGAGTTCGGCCCACGACAGCCAGGCGCCGTACACGCCGTGGCGTTCAACGACATCAACCGTTGGCCCCGACCCTGGTCAGGATGCCGCTGTGTGCTCACGCAATCACCGCCCCGCCGTGCCATGGCACATGCCATTCGCCGAATGCATCGGCAAGCTGAACTTGCCCGATTTCGTGGCGATGGCAAAACGCTGCCGCGCATACCGCGAACCGGCCGATCTGGCGCCATTTGCCGCGCGTCCGCGGACCAGTACTCCCGGCACGGCATGCAACCGAAAACCTACACGCCGGCGCGCAGCCGCGGTACCGCCGCCAGCAGCGCGCGGGTGTAGTCGTGCCGGGGACGGCCCAGCAGTTCGTCGGCCGGGCCGGCTTCGACCAGGCGACCGCCCTTCATCACCGCGATGTCGTGCGCCAGGTACTCGACGACGCCGAAATTGTGGGTGATGAACAGGTAGGCCACGCCGAGTTCCTGCTGCAGCTGTTTCAAGAGATTGAGGATCTGCGCCTGTATCGACACGTCGAGCGCGGAAGTCGGCTCGTCGGCGACGATCAGCCTCGGCTCTACCGCGAGCGCGCGCGCGATCGCCAGCCGTTGCCGCTGGCCGCCCGAGAACTCGTGCGGATAACGGCTCAGCGCATCGCGGCGCAGGCCCACTTTTTCCAGCAGCGCGGCCACACGCGCGCGGCGCACGACCGGCGCCACTTCCGGGTGCAGCGACGCGACGCCTTCCTCGAGGATCTCGTTGACCCGCATGCGCGGGTTGAGCGAGGCGAACGGGTCCTGGAAAATGATCTGCGCCGCGCGTCGCGCGCCACGCAGCGCTTCACCTTGCAGTTGCTCCAGCGGCTGGCCCAGCAGCAGCGCCGAGCCGCTGATGCGCGCCGTGGTGCGCAACAACTGCAGCAGGCCCTTGCCCACCGTGGTCTTGCCACTGCCCGATTCTCCGACCAGCGCGAGCGTGCGCCCGGCCGCAATGCTGAACGACACGCCGTCCACGGCCTTGACGTGGCCCACCACGCGCTTGAGCAGCCCGGTGCGGATCGGGAACCAGACCCTGTAGTCGCGCACCTCCAGCACCGTCTCGCCAGCGCGCGGATCGGCCGGCAATACCGGGTCCTGGCCCCACACGCGCGTCGCGTTGCGCGGCGCCGCGGCTGCGTCATACAGAAAACACCGCACCGCGTGCCGCGGACCCGCCGTGAACAAGCCCGGCGGCGCAACCCGGCAGCGGTCCATCACGTCGGCGCATCGGTCCGCAAAGCGGCAGCCGGTGAACTCCTGGTCGAGCGCAGGCACGGAGCCGGCAATCGAGGCCAGGCGGCGGCCGCGCTTGCTGGTGTCGGGCAATGCATCGAACAGGTTGACGGCATAGGGATGCAGCGGACGCGCGAAAAACTCCGCGGCGTCCGCGACCTCGACCAGCTGGCCAGCGTACATCAGCGCCACCCGGTCGGCCATCTGCGCCACGATCGCCAGGTCGTGCGTGATCAGCAGCATCGCCATCTTCTGCGAGCGCTGCAGTTCCTTCAGCAATGCCAGGATCTGCGCCTGGATCGTCACATCGAGCGCGGTGGTCGGCTCATCGGCGATCACCACGTCGGGCTCGGCGGCCAGCGCAATCGCGATCATGACGCGCTGCTTCTCCCCGCCCGACATCTGGAACGGGTAGTCGCCGACCCGCCGTTCGGGCGCGACGATGCCGACCCGGCGCAACCAGTCGACCGCCTTGGCCTGCGCGGCGCCGCCACGCAGTTGGGTGTGGCGTTCGATCACCTCGGTGATCTGGCGGCCCACCGCCATCACCGGATTGAGGCTGGTCGACGGCTCCTGGAAGATGATGCTGACCCGGCGACCGCGAATGTCGCGCATGCGCGACTCCGGCAATTGCGTGATGTCGGTGCCGGCGACCTCGACACTGCCGCCGGCGACGCGCCCGTTGTCGGGCAGCAGGCGCAGGATCGACAGCGCCGTCATCGACTTGCCGCAACCGGACTCGCCCACCAGCGCGAAAGTCTCGCCGCGCTCGATCGAGAGCGAGAGCGCATCGACGGCGCGCACCAGCCCGCTGTCGGAATCGAGTTCGGTGGTGAGCTTGTCGATCCGCAGCATGGCGCGTCCTAGGGGCGAGCCGGGTGGCTTGTCGCGTCGCGCGATGGCGCGGTTGGCCGGTGCTTGCCGGCGCCGACCCGGAAGGCGCGCGCGCGCGGGTCGAAGGCTTCGCGCACCGCGCTGGCAAACAGCGTCATCGACAGCACCAGCGCCACCATGAAAGCGAACGCGGCCAGCAGCGTCCACCAGACCACCGGGTCGCGCGACATCTCGTAGCGTGCGCTGTTGATCATGGTGCCGAAGCTGTTGGTGGTCGGGTCGACGCCGACGCCCACATACGACAGCACGGCCTCGTAGAGCACTAGCCCCGAGAAATCGAGCACCGCCACGATCACGACGATGTGCATCACATTGGGAAGCACATGCCGGCGCATGATGCCGGCGTCCGACACGCCGAATGCGCGCGCCGCCTGCACATAGTCGAGTTCACCGAGCTTGAGCGTCTCGGCGCGCAGCAGGCGCGCAAGCCCGGCCCAGCCGGTCACGCCCAGGATCACGGCCAGCAGGAACAGGCGCACGTCGGCGCGCTCCAGCCCGGTGTCGAACAACTGCGGGTTCTTGTCGATGAAGACCTGGATCATCAACACGAACGCGGCGATCAGCAGCACCGACGGGATCGACGACAGCACCGTGTAGAGATACTGGATGGCATCGTCAACCAGCCCCTTGTAATAACCGGCCAGCACGCCGAACACGATCGCCAGCGGCAACGTGGCGATGGTGGCCAGCGAACCGATCACCATCGCGGTACGGATCGACTTGATCGCCTGGAACAACACATCGTTTCCGGTCTGGTCGGTGCCGAACACGTGGTACCACGGCCACAGGGCGGCGACCCAGCCGATGAACAGCGCGATCAGCGACGCCGTCGTCAACATCGCGCGCCATGGCACATCGGTGCGCCGGCCAAACATGGCTCGCAAGGAATCCGCCACGCCGCCGCGCGCCGATCGTGCCCGCAGCGCCGCCACCAGCAGCCACGCCGCGGCGGCAACCAGTGCGCCGGCGCAGAGCCCTGCGAGCGAGCGCCACGCCACGTCGGCCAGCCACCCGGCTTGCGGGTCCCCGAGATGGGTGCCGCCGAATTGCAGCCGCGGGAAATCGCGTACGGTCTTGCCCTCGACCAGCATCGATTCCTTGGAGTACTGGTGTGTTCCCAGCGGCACCGAATAGGTCTTCTCGCGCGACTCGCGCGGGCCGCTCAGCAGCATGTCGAGCGCTGACAGCGTGCGTGTGGAATACGCCGGCGCGGCGTTCGCTGCGGCGCCCGGCGCCGGCGGCAGCAAAACACGGAAGTGGACCGAATCGAGCATCGCGATCAACAGGAAAAGCGCCAACACGACTCCCGCGGACATGGC
>JANMYG010000370.1:0-12876 GCA_031381865.1 Betaproteobacteria bacterium
CTGGAGTTCATGCAGCGGCTGGCCGCGCTGGTGCCCAGGCCGAGGCTGCACCTGATCCGCTTCCACGGCGTGCTGGCACCCAACGCCAAGCTGCGCGCGCAGGTGGTGCCGCAAGAGCCTGAGGCGCCCGCGCAGGAAGCAAAGCCCGCCGAGTGCGAGGCGAACTGCGCGCACCACCGAGCGGTGCGGCTGAGCTGGGCCAAGCTGCTCAAGCGCGTCTTAGCTGCGACATAACTTGAGTACAAGTTAGTCTTCGCTGAAGCTTGCGCTTTCGAGCTCGATCTGGAGCACTGCCCGAACTGCGGTGGCGAGCTCAAGATCATTGCGGCGATCCTGGAGCAGTCGGTGATCGAGAAGATCCTCACGCACCTGGGGTTGCAGGCGCGTGCGCCGCCCCGGGCGCCGGCCCGCGGCCAGGCGCTGCAAGCGGCCTGAGGCCGCCCAACCGTGACAGTTCAGGCGACCCGTCGACCAGGGCCGCTGGAGTCGGCTGCGTCCGAGTGGTTGCGGGACCGATGCAAGCGGTCCAACGGCAAGGGGTAACCCGTAGACGGCGCCAGGGGGAGACACTTTTTGGCTGGGCCATCAACGCCCAACAGACCGCCAGCAGATCTCAGCCTGCATCCAAAGACAGATTCAAGCGCGTCGGGCGCTGTGTCCCGCCCCTGTTCTGCCGCATTCGGGGTGCCGTGGGGAAGAAAAAGGGGCGTTTGAAATGCCTATCTCCCGGCCGCTGAAGCCAGGCGGACGGGCGAATCGATCTTGCGAACCTCCACATCGCGCAGGCCTGCCTGTTGCAGCGCGCGTGCCAGAACGCCTTCACCGTGCGCCATCTCCAGCATGGCCTCCGTGGCCGGGCCCAACCAGTTCTGCAGCAGCGGAGCCCAGCGGTCCCATGCCTCGGCAGCGGACTCCCACTGGGCGCGTGTGGTCTGGCGGTACTTTTCGGCATTGAATGCCGCTGGGGCGGGGGCAGTAGGAGTTTCAACCATGGCTTGCTCCGTGAACTCGAGACCGGCACGAAATACGCCGGCAGTCGTTAAGATAAGTTGTGCATGCACCGCGCTCAAGTCCAGAATCTGTAGTCCGCATTGCGCATGGCTGCGCATAGGCTTTCCGCATGATCAACTACATGCAGTCCTGCACCGTCGCCCGCGGTGCCGAGGTGCTGGGCGAGTTGTGGACGCCCCTGGTGGTGCGCGAGCTGCTGTGCGGCAGCCGGCGCGTCAACGACATGCACCGCGGCGTGCCGCGCATGTCGGCCACCCTCCTGACGCAGCGGCTGCGCCAGCTGGAAGCTATAGGCGTGGTGGAGCGCCGCAAGGTCGACAGGAACTGGGAATACCACCTGACAGTTGCCGGCGAGGAGTTGCGTCCCATCGTGGTGGGCATCGGCCACTGGGGCGCGCGATGGATCGGCAGCCTGCTGCAACGCCAGCAACTGGACGCCGGTTTCCTGAGGTGGTATATCCGCCGGTTTGCTCACATCGATGAATTCCCCAGCACCCAACGCACGGTCGTTCACTTCCGTTTTAGGGACGCCCCTGCGGCGGAGCGTGAGTGGTGGCTGGTGGTGGAAGACCGCGCGGCGGATTTGTGCCGCGACGACCCGGGCCATGACATCACGGTGACCGTGGATTCGACCGTGCGCGCCCTGACCGAAGTCTGGACCGGCGACAGCGATCCTGCGCAGGAGATCCGCGCCGGCGCCTTGGTCGTCCAGGGAGCCGGCCGCCTGGGCCAGCAGTTATGGCGCTGGCTCGGCCGAAGCCTGTTAGCGACGACGAGGATCGAAGCACGGCCTCAGCAGTCGCCATGAAGTGCCCCCACTGTGAACATGCCAATCCCGCCTCGGCAAGGTTTTGCCAGGAATGCGGGGCAGCGCTTGAGCGCAGATGTTCGTCCTGCGCCACCGTTCTGGCCTTGGCGGCAAAGTTCTGCCCGGAGTGCGGCGCAATGGCGCACACCGACAAGCTCGCTCCAGGTCCGCCTTCGTTGCCTGTTCCAGAAGCCGGTGAGCGCCGCCAGGCTACGGTGCTGTTTGCGGATATCTCGGGTTACACCGCGATGTGCGCGCGCAGCGACGCCGAGCAGATCCAGGCGATGCTGGGGCGTTTCTTCAGCGCCATGGACGTGGTGGTGGCTGCCTATGCCGGCAGGGTCATCGACCGGATCGGCGACGCCGTCATGGCCGCGTTCGGTGCGCCGGTGGCACATGGCAACGACGCCGAACGCGCGGTACGTTGCGCGCTCGAAATGCACAAGGTGGCTGCCGGGGTGCCGGACTGCGATGGCAAGCCGCTGCGGCTGCACATCGGCCTGGCAAGCGGCGAGGTGGTCACCTCCTGGATCGGCACTGGTGCTTCCGCCAAATATTCGGTTACCGGCGACACGGTCAATCTTGCGGCGCGGCTGGACGCATTGGCAGGCGGTGGCGAAACACTGATTTCCCAGGACTTGCGTATGGCGGTCGTAGCTGCGATCGAGGTGCAAACACTGGGCGAGCGACCGATCAAGGGTTTTGCCGTGCCCCTTCCCGTATGGAAGGTCCTGGGTTTGCGCGAAGCCCAGCAGGAGAGCCTCCCATTATTTGGCAGGCACGCCGAGCTGGCGCAGGTCGCCGGTGCAATGGACGCTGTGCGGACAAGCGGCACCGGGCTCACGGTCTACGTGCGTGGTGATGCAGGCATCGGAAAATCCCGTTTCGTGGCCGAGCTGCGCGTCCGCGCCGCCCAGGTCGGCTTCAAGGTGCCAATCGGCCGTGTGCTGGATTTTGGTGTTGCCAAGGGCGAGGATGCCCTGCCCACGGTGCTCCGGGCGGTGCTGGATGTGGCGATGCCGGCCGACGAAGCGGCGCGGCGCCGTGCGGTGGAACTGGGGCTGGAACGCGGATTGATCGCGGGGGACGAGGCCTTGTTTGTCAACGAGTGGCTGGGGCTGGCCCAGCCGCCCGAAATGAAGGCCGTTTTCGACGCCATGCAGAACACGCTGCGCCTGCAACGCGCCAGCGATACGTTGACGGCGCTGCTCAAGCGCGCCGCCTCCAGGCAGGCGCTGCTGGTCGCGATCGAGGACATCCACTGGGCGCCGGCAGCGCTCTTGTCCCACCTGGCCGCCATCACGCGTGCGGCAGAAACAGCGCCGCTGATGCTGGTATTGACTTCACGCGTCGACGGCGACCCGTTGGACAAGGTCGGCCGCGCCGCCCTGCAGGCCTGTCCGCTGCTGACGATCGACCTGGCCCCGTTGCGCGCGCAGGATGCACAGCGCATGGCAAGCGCATTGATGCAGGAAACCAGCGGATTCACGGCCCAGTGCATCGCCCGCGCCGAGGGCAACCCCCTGTTCCTGGAGCAACTGCTGCGCGCGCGCAGCGACGCGGATGCCGCGAGTGTGCCGCCCACGATCCAGAGCATCGTCCTGGAGCGGGTCGACCACCTGGCGGTCCAGGACCGCGCGACGATCCAGGCGGCCTCGATCCTGGGCAAGCGCTTCACCATGAAAAGCCTGCAGGCGATCGCCGGTCGCGCCGATGTCACGTGCGACGGCATGCTTGCCGCCGACCTGGTTCGTCCGGATGGTTCGGGATTCCTTTTTGCCCATGCCCTGATCCAGGACGCCGTGTACGCCTCGACCTTGAAGAGCACCCGGCGCCAGCTGCATCGCAAGGCGGCGGACTGGTTCGGCGAAGGCGAGCCGCTGCTGCAGGCGGAACATCTGGACCGGGCAGAAGATCCCGGCGCGGTTCGCGCATACCTGCGGGCAGCGCAGCATGAGATGGGAAGCTTTCGCTACGAGGCAGCGGTCCAGTTGGCCCAACGCGGCGCCAAACTGGCGACTGCGCCGGCTGCAGGCGACACCACGCCCTGCGATCTCGCTTTGCTGTGCGCCGAAGCCTTGCGTGAGATGGGCCGCTCGGCCGAATCCATCGAAGGGTTTCGCGCGGCAACGGATCTTGGGCAATCCGATCTGCAACGCTGCCATGCCTGGATGGGCGTGGCCGCCGGCAACCGCGTGACGGGTGCGTTCGACGCCGCCATGCAGGCGCTGGACCAGGCCCAGCCGATCGCCCAGCGCCTCGACCTGTCCAGCGAGTCCTCGAAGATCCACCACATGCGCGGAAACCTGCTGTTTGCGCAGGGCAAGGTGGCGGAATGCAAGGAGCAACACCAACTTGCGCTGGAACATGCGCTGCGCAATGCGGATGCCGAGTGCGAAGCACAGGCGCTCAGCGGGCTGGGCGACGCGCAGTACGCGATGGGTCGGATGCACACCGCCTTGGATTACTTTCAGCGCTGCGTGGCCTTGTGCGCTGGTCGCGGCTGGGTCCGGATCGAGGGCCCCAGCCGCTGCATGGTGGGGCACTGCATGTGGTACCTGAACCGGTTGGGCGAAGCCGTCGACGAGGCGCAACACGTGAGCGAAGCTGCAATGCAGGTTGGCGCCATGCCCATGCAGGTTTTTGCGCACACGAGCCTGGCGCAGTTTCTAACCGAATCGGGAAAAATCACCCTGGCCGAGCGCGCCTGTGCCGAAGCCCTCGCATTGGCGCGTGCGAGCGGGTCGCGGCGTTATGAGTCCTTGGCACTACTCTGGCTTGCCGAACTGCGTCTGCAGCAAGGCAAACGCGATGAAGCCAGGCAGCACCTCGATGTCGCGCTGGGGCTGGCGCGCGACACCGGCCTTGGCTTCATCGGCGCAGCGCTGCATGGACGGATTGCACGTACGGCCACCGATCCGCAAGAACGTACGCAGGCCCTGCGCGAGGGCGAGGCGCTGTTGCAAGGGCCTTCCCTGTCGCATTGCCACCTGTGGTTTTACCGGGATGCCATCGAGGCGTGCATAGCGGCGGCACAGTGGGGCCCTGGCGCACGCTATGCGGCTGCGCTGGAGGCGTTCACCAGCGACGACCCCCTGCCGTGGGCTGCGTTGATCGTTGCCAGATTCCGGGCGCTTCACGATCTGGCGCTTGACCTCGCTGGCGAAAATGCCCTGGAGCGACTGGAGCACATCCGGATGCAGGTCCGCTCGGCGGGATTGGATTGGGCGCTGAACGCACTGGAAAGGAAACAAGAATGAGATATGCGCGCTCCATAGCGTTATGCCTCGGTCTGGTCACGGTTCTTCTGGGTACCTGGGTTGCACCACTGGATGCGCGCGCCACCGCCCAAGTCGATTCAGGACTCAAGCGTGCGTTGATCAGCTTTGCCAGCGCGAGGGCGTTGAGCGGAGGAATTTCGGTTCTGCAGGGCACGCAGATCGATATTCAACCTGGCGGAATCGGCGCCACTTTCGCCCCTGGCCAGTTGCTGGCTCCGATAAATGAATTGGTAAAGAACTTCGCGGACCTGATGCTTTTGGCCAGCATTGCATTTGGAATCCAGAAAGCGCTGATTGCAATGGGGGGCCATTGGCTGATCTCGGTGTTGCTCACGGCCAGCGCGCTTGCCTGGGCGGGCATGAAACTCCTGGACCGGCATTCGCCATCATGGCTGTCACGGCTGTGCGTAATTCTGCTCATGGTGCGTTTCGCGACCCCCGTCGCCGTCCTGACCACAGATGCATTCTCCAAGCGGTATATGGATGCGGACTATGTGGCCAGTCAATCGGCCATTGACGCGACGGTCAACGGAACGACAAAAGCCGCGCTTCCTGAGACGGCTGTGCCCGACAACCCCGGAATGCTCGAAAAACTGAAGGGGCTGGTTCCGAAGGTGCCGGACTTCAAGGCCCGTTTCGAAGCAATGAAACTCGCGGCCGAACAAGCCACGGCACACATGGTGAAGCTGATGGTGATCTTCTTGCTGCAGACCTTGCTGATGCCACTGCTGATGGTATGGGCCACCTATGCCCTGGCCAAATCCGTTTTCGAACACCCGCGTTATCTGCGGCTGCCACTTCCTGCCGACCAATAGTCTGCCCACGCCCCGGAGAAGCACAGGTCAGCAGTCGTTCAAGAATATTTTTTGGGGTTTTTAACCTCCTCCCCCGATCCCGTTCGTTTCAGTCAGCTCAACCCTTTCCAGGAGCTGTCATGAAACTCAAATATCTCGCCCTGTCCGCACTGCTCGCCTGCGCCGGCATGCAGGCCGCCCACGCCATCGGCCGCCTGGCCGACGTCGTAGTGGTGGACCGCGATTCGGGCGCGACGCTGCCCATCCATTACCACCGCGGCGAATACTGGGTGGCCGGCAGGCCCGGCGCGCGGTATTCCATTTCGGTGCGCAACAAGCTCGGTGAACGTGTGCTGGCCGTGACTTCTGTCGATGGCGTGAACGTGCTCAGCGGCGACACCGCCGCCTGGGACCAGACCGGTTATGTGTTCGGTTCCTACCACCAGTACCAGATCACCGGCTGGCGCAAGAACAATAGCGAAGTCGCGGCCTTCGAGTTTTCTTCCGCAGGAGACTCTTATGCCGGCCGCACGGGACGCCCGGCCAACGTGGGCGTCATCGGTGTGGCGCTGTTCCGCGAAAAACTGCCCGAGCCTGCGGCCCAGGCGCCCGAAGACTACTCGCGACGCAGGGAATCGTCCCGTGGCGATTCCCTCGGCGCATTGCGCAAGGACCTGGACAGCTGCCACCGACGATTGAGCCGTTTGTAAACCACTGGGAGCCTTCCATGTCATGGATTCGTTTGCACCTCGCCGCATTGTTCGCGCTGGCTCTGCTCGCACTCGCGCCGACGGAGACCCTGGCTCAGGCGCGCCTGGAGCGTGAGGGCGTGGTGCTGTACTGGGGTCTCGTGCCAGCCGCCATCGTTTCAGAGAAACATGCCCTCGAAGACTTGCACGGTGCGTTGCCGAAGGACGGTGGCCAAGTGCACCATCTGGTGGTCGCACTGTTCAATGCCGACGGCAAACGCATCGAGGACGCCGTGGTGCGCGCGCAGCTCAGTGAAAGCGGCGTCGTCGACGCAGCACCGAAATACCTGACGCCGATGCGCATGGACGGACAGGCAAGCTACGGCCAGCTGTTCTCGACCGTCAGGAGCGGGATCGGACCCTACCGCTTTCGTGTCCTCGTGAAACTGCCCAGCCGGGCCGCCGAGATCGAGTTCGCGGTCTCGGCCTGGGCGCCACATCGCGAAACCCGCTGAGCGGGCAGCCATGAGCTCGCGACAGTCGTGATCCACCGTGTCGCAAGTCGGTATTGGGCAGTGCCGTTGCGGGTGCGCTGTTCACGCATCTGCTGGGTCACTTCGGCGGCGCATGGATCAACGAGCGCCTTCCGCAATTGGCTGCTTCGAAGCACTGGCACTATCTGGTCGGTTGGGCATCGGATTACGGCTTCGCCACACTGGTGGTGATTGCGGCGTCACCGCTCGCCCAGACCCCGGCGCTGGTACTTGCGGCATTGCTCGGCTTGCCGTGGCCCGAAGTCCTTGCCGCGCTGTTGCTCGGCAAAGGGCTCAAGTATTCCGTGGTGGGTGCAGTCACGGCGCGCACGACCACGGGACCGCTGGGATTGGACCGGTCGGCCCGCAACGGGACCGACGTCCAGCGGTAGCAGCGGCATGCGCAATTTCCTTGCCGTGCTGTTGACGCCCGTGGCACTCGGGCTCACAGGCTGCGGCTACACGGCGGTTCAGCCGACCGGGGAAAAAGTCCCGGTCGCCTGGTCAGAGGGATTGAACCAGTACCAACGGCGGTCTGATCTGGTGCCGGAGCTGGTCCATGCCGCAAGCGGTGCGGTGGCGTCCGAGCAAGGCACACTTGTCGCCGTCGCCAGCGCGCTGGCTGGCGCCACGAAAATCAAGGTTACCGCCGCCGCGCCGCTACTTGGCGTCGGCGAGGTATTTTTCCAGTTGTGCGGCGCTGACGGCGCCTGGCACGCGCCTACCATCGGCAAACACCAGCGTTGGCGTGCCGGTCACCTTGAGTTTGCGGCCGAGATCCATGTTGCGGGCAATCGCCGCCACATCACAGGCGGGCGTCACGGTTGACGCCGGGACCTGGTCGCGCACCATCCAGTCTGCCCATGCCTTCGCACGGTCCTTGGCGCACCAGATGTTCCGTGATTTCTCGGCCGAATCGGCGCCAAGAACCGGGTACAGGAACATGTGGATCGTGACGTTGTCGACCTTCTGCAAATCGCGCTCAAGCCGTTTGCAATAGGGGCAATTGGGGTCTTCGAATATGGCCAGTTTACGTTTGCCATTGCCCTGCACCATCGTGACCGCGTCCTTGAGGGGTAACGCGTCGATACTGATTGCGGACAGTTTTTCGACCCGCTCCTCGGTCAGGTTGCGGCGCTGCCGCGTGTCTATCAAGCTGCCTTGAATCAGGAAATTGCCCTCCGCATCCGAATAGAAAATATCAGTGCCGTTGATGCGCACCTCATACAGGCCCGGCATTGCGCTCTTGCTGATTTCATCGATATTGCTCATTTGCGGGATACGCTCCGCCAGGTTCTTGCGTATCGCCGCCTCCTGGGCCCCTGCACTCAGAGCGCTGAAGAGAGTCAATGCGGCCAACACGGTCTTGGTCAGTTTCATAGTTGTCCATTCACATCTGTTTGCATCTCGACACGGCGTCGAATTCGCGTTGCGGATCGCCGCCACGTCCGCCTTGCGTGCGCGCTCGAAGCGCCACACCCAATTTCCCCATCCACCGCGGTCCGCTTGTCGATGGTGTGTCCTGGCCCCGCTGCCCGGCCTTTGCCAAGCGCAAGAGCCGGCTGGTGCGCTTTGCCCGGGACAGCCGCTCGCACTGGTTGCCGCTGGCAGGTTGCGGTCTTTCGCCAATCACCACGGCGCGGTTTGCACCAAATCTGCCGTCAGGCCTTTTGGACCGACCTGAAAACCGCCATCAAGTTCCCGAGTTCTGCCCCCGGCGGAAAATATTCGAACGGGTTGTCGGAACAGAACCGATGCCGGGCCGCCCGCAACAGCGGGACGTCGCAGCGGATGCGGAGCGGGAATGCCAAAGGCGCGGGGACAGCCCAACAGTTCTTCACCAGATGGCCCGCGCGCGGAACTGGATCTGGTGTTTGGGCACGCATGGCAGCCTGCGGCGCTGGCTGGGCTGCCGCTGGTGACAACGGATTCACCCCAAGCCGCGCGCGCCAGAAGGACCGCTGCCGGTTATTGGGTGCTGACCTGTCGGACCGATCCGGCGGCCGAAAGTAGCAATCGGGCGGAGGCGGCGACGCGGTCAAACGCGGGTTTGGCGGCGACCGATACGGATGCCGTCGCGCTGTATTGCGCGATCGTCGCTGGGTCCTGGTAACTGCCGTTGACGCGATACTCGAAATGCAGGTGGGGGCCGGTGACCCAGCCGGTGGCTCCAACGGCGCCTATGACTTGGCTCTGGCTCACGGGCTGGCCGCGTTTGACGTCAATACGGCTCAGGTGCGCGTATACGGTTGTGATCTGGTTGCGGTGGCCGACAAAAACGACATTGCCATAACCGCGCTGCATACCGGCAAATTCGACCACGCCATCACCCACATTGCGCACCGGGGTGCCAGTCGTCTCGGCGTAATCCACTCCTTGGTGGGCGCGCCACTGCTGCAAGACAGGGTGAAAGCGCATCTTGAAGCCGCTCGTGACGCGGGAGAACTCCATCGGCGAGGCAAGAAAGCTGCGCCGAAGGGTCTGGCCGTCCAACGCGTAGTAGCCGCCCTTGTCGCGCTCACGGCCTGCCTCCTGCACGACTGACGGATCCCGAAACCACAGCGCCTGGTAGGTCTTGCCGTTGTTGACGAATTCGGCACTGAGCACGCGCCCGCTGCGCATTGGTTCGCCGTCGCCTTCCAAGGTTTCGTAGACAACAGAAAATCGGTCGCCCTTGCGCAATCCGCGGAGAAAATCAATGTCGCCCGCGAAAATTTCGGCCAGCTGTACCGCTACCGAGTCTGGAATGCGGGCGTCGTCGGTTGCGGCAAACAGCGACGACTGGATCGTGCCGCCGGCCAGTTTGCTGGATGCCGTCAACGGCGCGGTTTCGATGCTGGACGAGAAGCCGCTAACGTTCTTTTCCACCACCAGGCGCTTGAAGGTTCCACTGTCGTCGGGGCTCCAGCGGGCGTACAGCTTGAGCAACGAGTTGCCATCGGAAACCTCGGCGCTGACATTGCGGCCAGCGTGTCCGAACAGCGCCTGTCGCGCAACCTGGCTGGAACCCAGATACGCGGCGGCTGCGGGATCGTCGATTCCCAGACGCCTGAGAAGGCTGGCCGGGCTGTCGGTTGAGCGCGTCAGGTCCGAGCGGTACAGCCGCAATGCGTGGTTCTCCAACATTTCGGATTGCAGCGACAGCGGCAGCGGCTGAACCAGCTCCAGCACCTGCTGAACCGGCAGGTCGGAAGCGTCCGGAGCCAATGCCGCCACCGCCAGTCCGCCGGCGCTTGCCAGCATCGCCGCCACGACCGCCGCCATGCGTTTTGGATGGCGTGCCACCGCGCTTCTGGAATAGGCGGAAACGCCAACTGCGGTCGCGAGAATACGGTGAATCAAGCCAGGTATCCAAACGTTTGTTGTTGTACGCGACCCTGCTGATACGGGGCGGGCAGGGCAGTGGTCCGACATCGAATCGGCTGCGGTGGCGCCCTCGCAGTGTATCTGCCGGCGGCCCAGCCGCATCCCGGAAAACCCTTAGGGCCCAAGCCGCGGGCACCACCTGCCGTGCAACCGACGAAGGCCGCCACGCAATCCGGGATTGCTGCACTGCCCGGCATTTCGACTGCGGCTTGCAGGTTCACTTGATTTCGGTGACCAAGTAGTCGTCGCCATTCTGGACGATCTGAAACTCGACTTGCTGCAATACCGTCAGACTCCTGAGCTGGCTGCGGTCCCTGACCGCGTAGGACATGGTCATCGCCATCATGTTCAACGCCGGCAGTGGTCCATGCTGGATCGTCACAACTCCTTGTTTCTGGTTGAGCCCCAGTACGACACCGCTGCCGCGCACGGACTTCTGCGCGGTGCTCGGCGTCCGCGCTTCATAAGCGCTTGGGAGCGACTGCCACGCGAATCCAGCAAAAGCGGCCCCCAGTGCGAGAACTACCAGTTTCTTCATCTGTATCTCCATCACGACGCGACCTGCCCGTCTGCCCGACGCGGCCCATCCACTGCGCCGGACCGCATCAGCGCCCTTGCATCGCCGAACCGCAACCATGGTCGTTTTGCCGCGGCCGCGTCAGGCATCGTGCAACGCCTGCGGATTGCGCGCATCGGCCAGCGCGACACCGTTTGCCCACATGGAAATCGCGCCAACCACGGAAATGCTGAGCAGGTTGGATGCTTCGACCATCAGCACCATGACCAGCGCCTGCTCGGCATTGACTCCGAACAAACCGAGCGCGAACACACCACCAACAACGAAACTTCCGATGAACCGCAGTAAGTGCCCGAGGATCACCACAAAGCCGAGGAAGATCATGATGAACAGGTATTGCGCCGGGTCCAGCCGCACACCAATCGACCAGCCCGCCCACACCAGCGGCGTTGTTGCAAGTAGTTTGATCACTATGCTGGCCACGAAGATGCCGATACTTCGCCACCGCTCGCGCGGCCACGTAATGCCTTCGGCGAAAGTCTTGCCGAAGCGCTGCACGGCGGGCGCGAAACGCTGCGGTAGTCGAGTGAACAGCGCCGCAATCCGGCCACCCGTGCCAAAAGCGCCGCGCCGATATGCCACCAGCCCAAGCGCGACTGCAGTGCACAGAACAAAGCTGCTGGCACCGCCCCAGACCAGGCCGGCACGAATCTTGCCATTCGGGTCGTCGAATACGACTGACAACAGGGCGATCGGCACCAGGCTGGCAAAAACGATGCCATCGGTCAGCCGATCGAGTCCGACGGTGGCGAGCACGCTGGCGAGCGGCAGGCGTTCGCGGCGCGCAACCAGCCATGCGCGGGCTACGGTGCCAAAGCCCAAAGGAATCAGGATCGCCAGCAGATAACCAGCCATGACGGCGCCAAAGAGGCGCAACACGGCGACTGGATGGAAACGGTAGAGCAGCTGCCGCCATTTCCAGGCTCTGACCAGTTGCTCCATCAAGATCGACAGCGGGACCAGCGCAACCAGCCGCAGATCGGCGCCGCTCAGAATGCTGCGAAAACGATTGAAGTCGAAGCCCCGCATCACCCAGGCCAGGGCCGCCAGACCGAGCAAGCCACCAGCCCAAGGGAGCCAACGGGGGGCACGTTTGGGCGTCAGCATCACCACGGCTTCTTTCATTGGAAGATCTGGTTCAGATTGGTCTCAAACCGCTGGCACCGTTCGGCTGTCGTCTTGACTTCGCGCAAGGCGGGGAGCGCCCCCAACGTCGTGAACGCGGGCGCGGGTGTTCGCCGGTTGCGGCGTGCTGACTTCTTGACCGTTGAACTCCCCATCTTTTCCAGCCATCGGTCACTGGACCTCAGGCCCGGAATTGCAATCTGAGGAAATTTTTTAACCGGTACGACCAACTTTCAGTGACTGTGATCTTTCCGACCATTCCGGCCTGGTAATGTCCGGCGATCAGGCAGGCGAAGTCAAAAGTTTCAGGCTGATTGAAGGTCCAGACGAGTTCCATCGTTTTGCCGGGTGGCACATGGGCCATGTACGGTTCGTCATGTTCCATGTTGGGGACCTTCACCATCAACGCAGCGTGTTCGTCCAGCACCTTCTTGGTGCCGATGACGAACTCATGCATCATCTTTCCCTCGTTCTTCAGCACGAACTTTACGGTGTCGCCTTGTTTGACTTGCAGCCTGTCCTGCGAGAAGCGCATCGCATCGGTCATGTTCTCGGTGATGGTCAGCGTGACTTTCTTCGGGTCACCGGCGATACCCCAGGGTTTCTGCTCCATCTTGATGGCCTTCAGTTCGTTGGAGTGGCTCGCACCGCCGTGCGCAAAGGCAAGTGAACTGCCGCCGCCGACCAGTGCG
>JANMYG010000384.1:0-4099 GCA_031381865.1 Betaproteobacteria bacterium
CCGGTAGGTCGCCACCATCGCCTGCATGCTGAAGTGCGTTTGTACACGCTGGCGGCCCGCCTTGCCCATGGTGCGCGCCCGCTCGGGGTTGGACGCCAGTTTTACCAGCCGCACCGCCATGGCCTGCGGATCTGCAGGCGACACGATTTCACCGGTCTGCCCTGGCACCACCAGGTCGGCATTGCCACCCACGGCGGTGGCAATCACGGGCAGGGCGCTGGCCATCGCTTCCAGGATCGTATTGGAAATACCCTCTGCCAGGGACGGCAAGGCGAACGCGTGCAGCCCGCGCATGATATCGGACACGTCGCCCCGCTCGCCAGGCAGCCAGGCCAGGTGGCCGATGCCTGCAGTTTCGAGCACTGCGGCGACCTTTGCGCGCAAAGGGCCGTCTCCGACCAGCACCAGACGCATGTGCCTTTGCAACTGGGGTGAGAGCGTCAGGGCCTGCGCAAACGCGTGCGCCAGCGTCACCTGGTCTTTCACCGCCTGCATGCGACCGACGGTGCCGACTAGCCAATGTTGCGACGGATTGAAAGGGCATCCGGTGATCGGAGCTGGCCCTACCGGCTGTGGATAGAAGAGTTGTGTATCCACCCCGTTGTAGGCCTGCGTGATGCGATCTTTGTCGACGCCGACTTTTTCCACCAGGTAGGCGGCCAGGTCGCGCGACAGCGCCACGTAATGGTGAACGAAAGGTCGGTAAAAACGGCGTACGCGCTGGTAGGTGGTGTTGCTTCCGTCGAGGTCGCCCACATCGCGCCCGTGTTCACCATGGATACGCACCGGTACACCCGCCGCCCAGGCGGGAACCTGCATTTCCAGGGCCGCCAGGTTCCGGCTATGGACGATCTGGGGACGCATACGCCGGAGCAACGTGAAAAGTTTGGGGTACTGCCAGACGCCATGCCCCGGCCCCTTGCGCAGCGCGATGAACTCGACGTCACTGCGTTGAATGCGTTTGCGAAATTCAGTCACTTCGGTCAGCGCGATGATGGTGTGCCGATAAGCGCCTGCATCCATATGGTTGATCAGATTGACGATGCCGTTTTCCAGGCCACCCGTATCGAAGCGGTACATCAGGTGGACCACATGCGGCCGTGCGTCAGGCGGCATAACCACGCCTAGTAGCGCACCGTTGCGGCCATGGTGAGGCCCTTACAGGCGCCACAACTTGTAGCCGGCTTCGACGATCGCCTTCGCGTCAAACGCCGCCTTTACGTCGATGAATGCTCCGCCCTTGACCAGTTTCTTGCCAAAATCTTCCAGCGACAGCGCCGCAAACTCCTTATGCGCCACCGCCGCCACGATGGCGTCGGCGCGCGGCAATTCGTCCCACGGCACCAGCGGCACGCCATACTCATGCACTGCTTCATCGGTTCTTGCCTGCGGATCGGTCACGAAGACTTCCACGCCGTAGGACTTCAACTCGTTGATGATGTCGATGACCTTGGAGTTGCGCAGATCACCGCAGTTCTCCTTGAACGTGAGGCCGAGCACGTTGACCTTGGCCCCCTTGATATAACTGCCCCCGGCGATCATGTGCTTGATGGTCTGCTCGGCAATGAACTTGCCCATGCCGTCGTTGATGCGCCGACCAGCCAGGATCACCTGCGGGTTGTAACCCAGCATCTCGGCCTTGTGGGTAAGGTACTAGGGGTCGACGCCGATGCAATGGCCACCCACCAGGCCAGGCTTGAATTTGAGGAAATTCCACTTGGTACCAGCCGCCTCGAGCACCTCGGTGGTATCGATGCCGAGCTTGTCGAAGATGATCGACAACTCGTTCATGAGTGCGATGTTCAGGTCACGCTGGGTGTTCTCGATCACCTTGGCCGCCTCCGCCGCCTTGATGCTGGAGGCGCGGTGCACGCCCGGCACGATGATGCGTTCGTACAACTGCGCCACTTTGTCGAGCGTTTCGGGGGTATCGCCAGACACGATTTTCAGGATCTTCGTGAGCGTGTGTTCCTTGTCGCCGGGGTTGATGCGCTCGGGCGAGTAACCGACAAAGAAATCCCGCTTCCATGTCATTCCGGACTCCCGCTCCAGCACCGGGATACAAACCTCTTCGGTTGCGCCCGGATAGACCGTGGATTCATACACGACTGTCACACCCCTCTTCATGTGCCGGCCGACGCTGGTACTGGAGCCGATCAGCGGCCGAAAGTCAGGGATGTGCGCAGCGTCCACTGGCGTTGGGACGGCCACGATGATCATGTCGGCTTCGGCCAGCAGGCTCGGGTCGGCTGTATACACCGCGTGGGTGGACGACCGCATGTCGTCATCGGAGAGCTCACGCGAAGGGTCGACGCCACGCAGGCACGACTCGACTTTTGGAAGCGAGATGTCGAATCCAATGGTACGGACATGTTTTCCGAATTCGACCACCAGGGGGAGCCCGACATATCCCAGGCCAATCACTGCAACCACACTCATCGCACAATCTCCATGACATCAATCGAATTGGACAGAACCGGTGCTACTTGCTGCGGGACGCCTGCCGCAAAAGCGCATCGATCGCGCCGTAGTTGGTCGACAGGAACGACTGCAACGTCGCATCTGCGCTGACGACCGGGTCTTTGGCAGCATACAGGATGATGACCGCGGATTCGTCACGGCGTCCCATCAGCCGGTACACGGCGCTATACACTTTCGCGAGGTAATCGCTGGCGGTCAAAGTGCCGTCGATCCAGTAGATCTGCCAAACCACCAGGCGACCGCGCTGGTCTGGCCCGTCCAGGGGCAAGCGACGCAATTCCACTGTGCGCACCGTGGCGTGTTGCTGACCAAACGTGGCTGGCCGCACGCCACTGTCCACACGGCTCCAGGCCGGGTCGTTGGAGGCAACGATGACGTTCATTGAGCTGACCAGCTTGTGGTTGTAATCTTGGTCGCGGTAATAACCAAGATACAAACCGACAGTTTTCCCGGCATTGCTGTAGGCGCCGTTGACTTCGGCCGATGGGTCCTTGAAGGCCGGCTTGAATCCGACTGCACCAGCGTCAGATGCCTGCCAGCCTGCGGCGAGCACGGCCGGGGCGACCAGCTCGGCTCTGCCGGTTGAAGCATTTCGCTGGATCGCCCACTCAGCGGCAGTGGGCATGGCCACGATAACGACAAGGCACGCTGCGGCGATCCAGAGTTTCGCGGAAGAAGCATCGGCCGATCGCGCTGGCGCGGATCTTTCCCTCACCCTGAACGGCAATTCCGGTTCCGGCTCGGCCCATCGTGAACCGATGACAAACATCAGCATGATGACCACACCGAAGAACACCCAACCGTAGATCAAGTGGTCGACTCCGACCGCGAGCTTGTTGCCGGACAGGTGACCCAACATGACGATCATGTAGGCGCGCAACCAGTTGGCCACTATGGGTACCAGAATCGACACGATCACAAAAAGTACACGGCGCTTGGTCGATTGGTAGTTCAGGTAGGCGAACAGCGTGCCGACCGTGACAGAAGCGATCAGGTACCGAACACCACTGCAAGCCTCGACGACGGACCAGTTGCCCGAGGGGATGACGAACTGCAGTCCCTCGCGGTAGACCGGAATGCCGCTGAGACGCAGAGCGATGATGGTGAAATCCGCGGTCCAGTCCATCAACTGGGGCATCATGAACTCGCCAATTGGGACCGCGAAAAACATGAAGAGCAGGGGAAACGCGATGGCGCGGGCAACGGTCGGACCGAGCAACGTGGGCACAGCCAGCACCAGCAGCGCCGTCAAAGCCAACTGGGTAACGGCATTGACAGCCACCAAATCACCAAGCAACCACACAAATGCCACTGCCGCGACAGGAAACAGCATGGGCCACGCTGGTTTCGGTACAAGACCGGCAAGTTCCTGGCGCCGGCGCCAGATCAGCCACAAAGTGATGGGTGGAACAACGAAGGCGTGGGTAAAGGTTTCAGATCGTGCCCATATGCCCACCATGGCCACGGCCGTGTCGCGATACAGGAACAGGATCGATGCCAGCGCAAGCATGAGCGCCAGCAGCGCGGGTCGCCAGGACAGCGTATATGCGTGAAGTGGTGGCTGCATCATGGCTCCGTTCAACCCAGACTACGCACAATAAACGGCCCCAGCCAATTG
>JANMYG010000480.1:0-1630 GCA_031381865.1 Betaproteobacteria bacterium
CGGCGTTGACCAAGGCGAAGCGAACCGCCTTGGGTGCTTCGAAGGCATGCCGGCTCAGGCCCAGTGCCAACACGCCGGCGCTGATGCCCAGCACGCCGGCCCAGGCCAGTGGCGAGAGCCTTTCGCCCAGGGTGACGGTGGCCGACAGCGCGACCAGCAAAGGGGCTGTGCCCCGCATCAGCGGGTAGGTCAGTCCCAGGTCGCATGTTGGTACGCGCGCACGAGCGCGGTGTAATACCCGACGTGGATCACCAGCGAGGCGGCGAGGAAGGGCCAGGCGGTCGCGGGGGGCCAGCCGACCAGCAGCACCAGTGGAATCGCGACGACCGAGCCGAGCAGGTGGATCAGTGCCGTGTCGAGCGCCTTGTCGGTGCTCGACTTGACCAGCGCGTTCCATGATGCGTGCAGCAGCGCGCCGAACAGCACCGCAGCCACTACCGGCCAGGTCAACGCCACCACGTCGCTCCTGCGCAATCAACCGCGTGGCGCCGTGCCATGGCGGACCTGACGCGCGCAGGCCATGGATCCCGGATCAGGTCCGGGATGACAGGCATGGGTTCAGGTCGGCAAAGACCACGACCGGGTCCGCCACGGGCCGGCAGCAGTTCACGCCCATGGCAGCGAGTAGGTCTTGATGTTGGTGAAACTCTTGATGGCTTCCTGCACGCCTTCCTTGTAGCCCAGGCCGGAGTCCTTGATGCCGCCGAAAGGCGTGAGCTCGAGCCGGTAACCCGGCACCTCGCGCACATTCACCGAACCCACTTCGAGTTCGCTGACAAAACGCGTGATGTAGTCCAGCCGGTTGGTGCACACCGCGCTCGACAGGCCGTAGGCGGTGCCGTTGGAGATGCGGATCGCCTCGTCGATGTCCTTGAAGCGGATGATCGGCGACACCGGGCCGAAGGTCTCTTCCTTCACCAGCAGCATTTCGGGACGCACATGGTCCACGACCGTGGGCGAATACAGCGCACCGCGGCGCACGTTGCCCACCAGCAGCCTGGCGCCCTGTGCCACCGCCTCGTTCACACGCGCCTCGAAAAACTTCGCCGCCGGTTCGTCGATCACCGTGCCCATGTCGAGCGTCCGATCGCTCGGGTCGCCGTAGGTCCAGGCGCGGGTCTTGGCCAGCACCTGCTCGACGAACTCGTCGGCCACCGACTGGTGCACCAGCATGCGTTTGACGGCGGTGCAGCGCTGCCCCGAATTCTTGTACGAGCCGGTCACGGCCAGGGTGGACGCCTCGTCGATGTCGGCATCCTCCATCACGATGATCGGGTCGTTGCCGCCCAGCTCGAGCACCATGCGCCGGTAACCGGCCTTGGAGGCGATGTACTTGCCGATGGCCACGCCCCCCGTGAAGGTGATCAGGTCGGCATGCGGGTTGGTGATCAGCTCGTCGGCAATCTCGCGCGGGTCGCCGGTGACCACGCTGAGCATCTCGGGCGGCAGCCCGGCTTCGTACAGTATGTCGGCGAACAGGATGGCCGAGAACGGCACCTTCTCCGAAGGCTTGAGCAGCATGCGGTTGTTGGTGGCCACGCTGGGCACCACCTTGTGCGCCACCTGGTTGGCCGGGTGGTTGAAGGGCGTGATGGCGGTGATCACGCCCAGCAGCGGCGAGCGCTGGGTA
>JANMYG010000485.1:0-5538 GCA_031381865.1 Betaproteobacteria bacterium
GGCTTGCTCAGGGGCAGATGGTCCAATACCGGGCACGCCGGCCTGGCCCTACAATCCCGACCACTGGAGACGCCAAATGAACAAAGCCCTCACCGCCATCGCCCTGATCGGTTCCGCCTTCCTGCTCTGGTTCCTCTTTGCGGGCGGGATCGGGAAGAGCGTCGCCAACGACATGGTGGCGCAGTACAACATGGCCAAGCGCTCCGGCAGCCCCGTCGACGTCTGTGTCCACGCCGGCATGGCCGCCGCGGCCTACCTGCAGGCCAAGAACGAGGATCGCTACGTCGAGTGGAAGAACATCGAGAGACTTGACTGCTCGCGCGCGGGCATCTCGCGCTGACCTTGCTCAAGAGCACGACCTCTCGCAGGGCATCTTCTCCATGACATCCCGCAGGGCGCGTAGCCCGCGCCGCACCCCGGCGCTTGACGCCAAGCCCCCGACAACGTCAGTCTCAGGGGTTGATGTCACCAACACCAGACCAGTCCAGGCCGAAAAGCGCGACGCCAAGCCAGACCCGCTCCGCCGGACGCCATCGAAGGATCCGGTGACGGGACCCAGAAGCCAATCGATCCAAAGTTAGATCCGAACACGCCAACCGGACCCCAGCGGAGAAGCTGGAACGCAGATGGCGGCATCTCTCCAAGCCGCCCAACCCGACTCCGGGTAGCGCCAACTCCCGAAGCTGCCGCAAGACCAGCATCGCCCAGGCCTACAGGCCCTGGAGCAATCGCGATGAGGTGGATCGCACCTACATGGCGGCCGCGGTGCTCACCGAGTTGTTTGGCGTGAGCTTCGTCGTGGACCACGTGGTACCACTCAAACAACCTGCTCGAGGCGATGATCCTGGCTGCCGGCGAACCCGACAGCGGCCTGTGCGACCAGCAGGTGGTGGGCAACGTACTGGCCATGCTGCTGGCGAGTTTCGACATCGAGGCGGTCGATACCCCCGACGGGGAACCGGCGCGGGAGCTGATGGCCTTCACCATGAACCCGGTCGGGCTGACGATGCGCCTGAAGCAGCGGGCCTGAGGCCGGCCTGCCGGCGTCTGCGGCCGAACGCTCAGGTCAGCGCGGCGTAACGCTCCAGGTGGTGGTCGGCGTCGCCGAAGCGCTGCGCCAGCACGGTCAGGCGGCGGAAGGTGTGCGACACCTTCATCTCTTCGGTCATGCCCATCCCGCCGTGCAGCTGCACCGACTCCTGGCTGATCAGGCGCGCCGCGTCGGCGATACGCACCATGGCCGCGGATACCGCCGCCTTGCGGGTCGCGGCCGCCGCGGCCCCGGGTGTGTTCGCCGCTTCATCGACGCGGCAGGCGGCCAATATCGCCATCGAGCGCGCCTGCTCGCAGGCGATGAACATGTCGACCATGCGGTGCTGCAACGCCTGGAAGCCGCCAATCGGCACGCCGAACTGCCTGCGTGTCTTGAGGTACTCGAGCGTCGCGTCGTTGGCGTATTTCATCGCGCCCACCGCGTCGGCGCAGACCAGGGCCGTCGCAAAATCGACCGCCTCCTCGATCGCCAGCAGGGACGTGCCCTCGACGCCCAGCAACGCGTCCGCGCCCACCATCACGCCGGCCAGCACGACATCGCCCGCGCGTTGCCCGTCGACCGTGCGGTAGCTGCGCAGGCCCACGCCGGGCGCGCCGCGCTCGACCATGAACAGGCTGGTGCCGGCGCCGGTGCGGGCCGACACCACCAGCACGTCCGCCCCCGGCGCGCCGACCACGACCAGCTTTTCACCGTCGAGTTTCCAGCCGGCGCTGCTGCGGCTGGCGGTGGTGGTGGCCGGCTCGAGTGCATAACGGCGGCCGCGTTCGAGGTAGGCAAAAGCCGCCTTGCGGCTGCCGTCGATCAGGGGCGCGAGCAGCGCGGCGCGTTGCGCCTCGGTGCCGGTGCGCGCGACCAGGCGCGCGGCCAGGCCGACATGGTCGAGCACCGGTTCCACCACCAGCGCTTCGCCGAAGGCCTCCATGGCGGCCATCAGGTCGACCGCGCCGCCGCCGAAGCCGCCATCGGCCTGCGCGAACGGTATCGCCGTCAGCCCCATTTCGGCAAAGGTGGTCCAGGCGGCCTGGCTGACGCCGGATTCGGACGCGATCAGTTTCTTGCGCGCCTCGAAGTCGTAGGCGTTGCCGAGGTATTTGCGCACCGAGTCGGCGAGCAGCTGCTGTTCTTCGCTGTATTCGAAATCCATTTTTGTCTTTCCCGGTTAAAGGCCCAAGGTCATCTTGGCGATGATGTTGCGCTGGATCTCGTTGGAGCCAGCGTAGATGCTGGTCTTGCGGTAGTTGAAGTAACGCGGCGCCAGGCGCGACACGAAGGGGTCGACCGCGCCGCCTTCCATTGCGGCGAATGGCTGCGCGCTCGGGCCCACGGCCTGCATCATCAGCTCGGTGATGCCCTGCTGTATTTCCGTGCCCTTGATCTTGAGCATCGAGACGTCGGCGCCCGGCGGCTGGCCGGTCTTGCGCATCTTGTCCAGAAAACGCAGCGCGGTGAGTTCGAGCGCCGTGAGTTCGATCTCGACGCGCGAGAGGCGGTCACGGAAACGCGCATCTTCGAGCAGCGGGCGCCCGTTCTTCTGCTCGCGCGCCGCCAATGTGCGCAGCGCTGCCAGTTCGCGCCGCGACGCGCCGACCCGCGCGCTGCCCATGCGCTCGTGGCCGAGCAGGTACTTGGCCACCGTCCAGCCCTTGTTCTCCTCGAACACCAGGTTCTCCAGCGGCACCTTGACATCTTCGAAGAAGATCTCGTTCACCTCGTGGCTGCCGTCCATCAGGATCAGCGGGCGCACCGTGATGCCCGGCGTGCGCATGTCGATCAGCAGGAAACTGATGCCCTCCTGGCGCTTCTCGGCGCCCGCATCGGTGCGCACCAGGCAGAAGATCCAGTCGCCGTAATGCCCCAGCGTGGTCCAGATCTTCTGGCCGTTGACCAGGTAGTGGTCGCCGTGGCGCTCGGCCCGCGTCTTGAGGGCGGCCAGGTCGGAGCCGGCGCCCGGCTCCGAATACCCCTGGACCCAGAAGTCGTCGCCTTCGCGGATGCGCGGAAGGAAGCGGTCCTTCTGTTGGGGCGTGCCGAATTTCATCAAGACCGACGCACACATCTGCGGCCCGAACGGCGGCAGGCCAGGGGCTCCGGCCAGGCCGAATTCCTCGTCGAAGATGTAGCGCTGCGTGTTGTTCCAGCCGGTGCCGCCCCACTCGACCGGCCAGTGCGGCACCGACCAGCCCTTGGCGGCCAGTATTCTGTGCCAGCGGACGATGTCTTCGCGCGACAGGTGCTCGTACTGCGTGACCTTGTCGCGGATGTCGGCCGGCAGGCCGGTGGCCAGCCAGGCCCGCACCTCGTCGCGAAAAGCCAGTTCTTCGGCGGAATAACTCAAGTCCATGGGGATGTCTCCTGACGTTGAAACCGGATTGTGCCCGCGCCGCCCCAGGCCGTGTTTCGCAAAGGGGACAGGCCCGGAGCGCAGTGGGCAACGCGAGTGGTCACGCGTGGCGTCGTCGCCCGCCCGGATGCCGGCCGCGTGGCGCGCGCGCATGCCAACCCTGCCCACGGTAAGATGGCCTCCCGTTGTGGAGACCATGATGAAAAGACTGCTGAGCCTGTTCCTGATTGCGCTGGCGCCCCTGGCCATGGCGCAGAGCTGCCCCGACAAGAACCTGTTGTACTGGCAGGCCTTTCCGCCCGGCGGCGAGTCGGATATCTCGGCCCGCCACCAGCAGGTGGTGCTCAAGAAGAAATGCCCGGCGATCGACACCATCATCCAGTACAAGGCCGGCGCCGGCGGGGCGCTGATGTGGTCGCAGATGAACGCGCTGGCGGGGGACGGGCTGAACATCGTCGGCGTGAACCTGCCGCATATCGTGTTCCAGCCGATCGAGGGCGAAGTGCAGTACAAGACGGCCGACATCACGCCGGTGTTCTGGTTCCACTACACGCCCGACGCGCTGGTGGTGCCCGAGGCCAGCCCGCACCGGAACTTCGCCGACTTCATCCGCGCTGCCAAGGCCGCGCCGGGCAAACTGAGCCTGGGCGGCTCCGGCCTGAACTCGGCCAACCACGCCGCGCACGAGCGGCTCAACGCGGCGTTCGGCATCAAGAGCATCTACATACCGTACAAGGGCACCGGCGACATGGCTACCGCCGTGGTCGGCGCGCAGATCGACGGTGCCATGTCGTACACCGCCTTCGCCGTCAACCAGAAGGGCCGCGTGCGCGCACTGGCGGTGGCAATGGAGAAACGCCACCCGCTGTTGCCCGATGTGCCGACCTTCAGGGAGCTGGGCGTCGACTGGGTCGATGGCGCCTACCGCGGCATCGGGGTGCCCAAGTCGACACCGCCCGAAGTCCGCAAACGCATCTCCGACCTGTGGGCGACGCTCAACCGGGACCCGGAGATGAAGGAACTGGCTGACAAGAACGGTTTCGAACTGATCCACGTCGGTGCCGAGCAGATGGACGCGTTCATGCAGGACCGCACCCGCATCTACACCGAAAGCGCCCAGCGCCTGGGGCTGGGCAAGAAATAGCGCCACGCCGCGCAGCGCCGCAGAGGCGCGCGTGCCGGCGCTCAGGCGTTGCGCGCTTTCCAGGCCGCGATGTCGATGTCCTGGTCGAGCGGGAAGATCGGCCGCGGCACCTTGCAAAACGGCAGCACGGTGCAGTCCGGCGCACACAAGGCGCCGCTGTCGCAGACGATGACTTCGCCCGCCATCGGCTCGAACGCCGCGCGGAAGTGCTGCGCCGACTTGAGCGCCACCACGGCCTTCGCCCGCGGGTCGATGCCGAAGGCCTTGAACTGCTGCTGGTCCCAGATCTGGGCCGCGTTGGTCACCACCAGAATGTCGATGCCGTCGACCCGGACCACGGCGGTCGGCCCCCAGCTGCGTTGCTGGCCGCCGACCATCGGGCCGTCGCCGGTGTAACGGCCGTCGCTCTTGAGCAGCAGCGTGGCGCGCAGGGCCAGCGGCGCGCCGCCAAAACGCGGGTCGGTCTTGCCGCCGAGTTCGATCTCGACCGTGTCGCTCACCTCGTGGCCCTGGAGCTGGCGCACCACCGCGGGGTCGACCATCGGCCCGAGGCAGGCATCGCCGACCCGGGCGCGCAACAGCGCTGCCAGCTAGTTGGTCGAGTCGCCGTTGGCCCCGCCGCCCGGGTTGTCGGAATAGTCCGCCACCACGATCGGGCCGCGCGCCGGCTGGTAGGCGGCGCAGCGCGCCGCCGCCTCGTCCACCGTGTAGTAGTGGTTCAGTTCTTCGAAGCGCTTGTCCCACATGTCGTCGGCGATGCATTCTGCAAAGGCACGGTGCCGCTCGGCAGGGCCCTGGCAGGTGACCAGCACGGTCGGCCCGACCTCGGCGATATCGGCGTGGCTGAAACCCGCGTTGAGGCTGACCGCGAATACGTCGGGGTCGGCCTCATGGGCCCGCGCGCGTGCGAGCCAGTCCAGCATCGGTCCCTTGTCGGTACGCCCGCCACTGGTCTCGCCCAGCATCGGGCGGTGGACGCGCAGCGTGGCCGGCTGTATT
>JANMYG010000508.1:0-4202 GCA_031381865.1 Betaproteobacteria bacterium
GAAGCCCGCCAGCAGCGCGATGCTGGCGACGGCCCACATGCCGCGCCGGGTCGCGGGCGCTGACGCGGGCTCGGGCCGCGCAACCCCGGCGGGCGGTGACCGCGCTTCGCGCGCGCTGCGGCCCGCATTCGGTGCTGGTGGCAACGTCGACGGGCCGGCGTCCCGTGCCACTGGTGGCCGGGCCGGGCCGGGTGTTCGCGGCGCGCCTCGCGCGGCTTGCACAACTTCGTCGCGCGGCTTCGGCGCCGATGCCGCCGCCTCGAGCGCCTTCCATGCCTGTTCGGCCCGGTCGGGGTGCGCGGCGCCTGCATCCGCCGGCGTGTTCCTGGGCATCAGTTCGGTCTTGTCGAGCGCGCCAGTCGGGCCTTGTGCCAACTGCGTGCGCATGCCCGAGTCGGCGATGGAGTCGTCGGCGCCCGGCAACTGCAGCCTTTTCAGGCGGCGCCGGGCCAGGTCGGCATAAATGCCGGACGGGAACTTGTCGATGAAGCCTTGCAGATCCTCGACTTCGGTCGAGTTCTTGACGTCTTTCCAGTAGACCAGCTCCACCTCCTGCGTCACGATGGACCCGCCGGTGCCGGTGCCCGACCCGGTTCCGACCAGCCCCTCGCCCTTGCGCAAGGTGCCGGTCCAGGTGGCGGTCATGCCGGGACCGAAGGTGCTGTCGGGTGGAACCACGGTCGGGTCCGTTGCCTGCGCGGCGGCCGCCGTGAGGGCTGCGGCGAATTCCTGCGCGGTCGCGAAGCGCTTGTCGCGCGACTTGGCAAGTGCCTTGGCCACCACCGCGTCGATGGCGCGCGGCAGCTTCGAATTCAGCGTCGTGGGCGGGTCCGGGTCCTGCCCGACTATCTGATGGATGATGGCGAAGTCGCTCTCGCCGTCGAAGGGCCGCCGGCCGGTGAGCAACTGGTACAACACGATGCCGGCGGCGAACACGTCGGCGCGCGCGTCGACGCTCTGGCCCTGCACCTGTTCGGGCGACATGTATTTGAGCGTGCCCACCATCGAGCCCCGCGTGCGCGTGGCGTCACCCGAGTCCTGGATGCGTGCGACGCCGAAATCGGTCAGCTTGACGCGGCCGCCGCCCTCGATCAGCAGGTTGGCGGGCTTGATGTCGCGGTGCACGATCTTCTGCTGGTGCGCGTAGTCGAGCGCCGACAGGAGGTCGGTCATGATGCCCAGCGTTTCCTTCAGCGTGTGGCGCTTGCCCTGGTCCAGGTAGTGCTTGAGGTCCTCCCCCTGTATGTACTCCATCACCAGGAAGGCAATGTCGCCGTCGCGGTCGGAATCGTAGACGCTGACGATATTGGGGTGCTGCAGCCGCGCCGCCGACCGGGCCTCGGTGCGAAAGCGCACCTCGTACTCCGCCTCCGCTTCGGCCGACAGGTTTTCGACCTTGATGGTCTTGATCGCGACGCGCCGGTCGAGGTTGGGATCGCGGCCTTCGTACACCAGCCCCATTGCGCCTTTGCCGACCACCCGGATCAGATCGTATCGGCCCAGCTTTTTGAGGCTCATGAAGGTATGGAGTTGGGGACGCGGGTGCGTCAGGTCTTGATGGTAAAGGCAATCAGCGGAGCCCGGTCGTCGGTTCGCTCGCAGCCGGGGACGATCTGGCCGCTGCCAGCGAGCACGCACTCGGTGCGACGCAGCACGACGGCTTCGGCCTGGTTGCCAAGGTAGACCCAGGTGCCGTAGCTCGACGCGTCGGCCAGCACGAACTGCCCGCCGCGCCATTCCACGGTGGCGTGCAGGCGCGACACGCGCGGGTCGTTGATCGTCAGCGCGGCGTCCGACGCGCGGCCCAGGATGATCTTGCCGCCTCCGGGGTCCAGGCGCACCGTCTGCTCGCCAAACGTCAGCTCCAGCACGATTTGCCTGAGCTCGGCAAACATCGAGCGCCGGGCCATGGTGGCGTCTTCGTCGCGCCCGCTCTGCCATTCGACCCGGTACACGTGGGTCGGCTCGGCGCGGCCGCGCAAATGCATCGGCCCCATGCTGCGCAGCGATGCCTTCTGGCTCGGCAGCAGCGACAACCAGACGTTCTGGGTGGTGAGGATCTGGGCCGCGCCGGCCAGGTCGGCCAGCCGCGCCGCGCAGTTCACGGTGTCGCCGAAACAGTCGCCGTCGATTTCCACCACTTCGCCCGACTCGATGCCCATCTGCATCTGCACCGGTGCGCCGACGCCGCCGGGATGCACCGGCCGCTCGAGCAGCCGGGTCTGGATGCCGATGCAGGCGGCCAGGGCGTCGCCTTCGTTGGCGAACACCACGAACAGGCCGTCGCCCAGCAGCTTGACCACCCGGCCACGGTGCTGCTGGAACAACTGGCTCAGCACACCCGTGAGTTGTGTCACGAATTTCGATGCCGCCTCGTCGCCCATGCGCTCGTACATGCCGGTACTGCCAACGAGATCAGCGAAGACGACAGTGGTCATGCAGGGTCGGCACCAAGTAGTGGGGTAGCGGACGCGACCGGCTGGCATCACAGTGCGCAGGCCGGTGCTGCCGCGTGCGGACTATTCTTGCAGAAATTCGTGCCTGCCGACAGCCACTCGGGGCACTTCTCGGCAAGCCAGACGTGCGCGTTATCATGCCGGCGATGGAGCCTCGACCCTACCGCATCGACGTACCGCAGCCGGTCCTCGACGACCTGCAGGCGCGGCTCGCGCGCACCCGCTGGCCGGGCCAGCTGGCCGACGCCGGCTGGGACTATGGCGCCCATCTCGCATCGATCCGCGAGCTCTGCGACTACTGGCGCAGCGGTTACGACTGGCGTAGACACGAGGCCGCCATCAATGCGCATGCCCAGTTCCTGTGTGCCGTGGACGGCGTCGACCTGCATTTCATCCATGTACGGGGCAAGGGACCGAACCCGCTGCCCTTGTTGCTGATCCACGGGTGGCCGGGCTCGATCGTCGAGTTCCTGGAACTGATCGGACCGCTGACCGACCCGGCCGCCCACGGAGGTGATGCGGCCCACAGTTTCGACGTCGTGATTCCGGCCTTGCCGGGTTTTGGCTTCGGCGGGCAACCGAGCGAGCGCGGCTGGGGACTGACCCGCATCGCGGCCGCCTTCGACACTCTGATGTCGGTTGCGCTCGGGTACCGGCGTTACGTCGTGCAGGGCGGCGACTGGGGTGGCGCGATCGCGGCCAGGATGGGATCCGCGCATGCGGACCATGTCGCCGCCATCCACCTCAACTTCGTGGTCGCACCGCCGCCCAGTGGCGTGCTGGGTGAGGATGACAGGACTGCCGCCGCCGCGCTGAAAGCGTTTCAGGCGCTCGAGACCGGCTACAGCGCCGTGCAGCGCACCAAGCCCGACTCGCTCACGCTGGCCCAGTCGGATTCGCCCGCCGGCCTCGCGGCCTGGGTGGTCGAGAAGTTCCGCGCCTGGAGCGACTGCGCCGGCGACGTGGGACGGGTGTTCTCGCGCGACCTGCTGCTGACCAACCTGATGTTCTACTGGGCGCCCAACAGCATCGCGAGTGCGGCGCGTATCTACTTCGAGGCGCGCCGCGACCCGGTGGCGTTTCGCTACGCCAAGGTCGAGGTGCCGACCGCGGTGGCGGTGTTTCCGAAGGAGCCGTGGCGCACGCCGCGCGCATGGGCCGAGTTGCGCTTCAACATCCGGCGCTGGACCGAGATGCCGCGGGGCGGGCACTTTGCGGCGCTGGAGCAGCCGCAACTGCTGCTCGAGGACATGCGCGCGTTCTTTGCGACGGTGCGCTGAGCCCGGTGAGTCGTGGAACAGGCCGGAGCGCGCAGCGGCTCGTCTGTCACCTGTGTTGCTGCCGGAGCGAGCCCTGGCCCCATGGCGCTTGCTGCTCGTCGGATGGCCCGGCGGGGACAAAGTTATGTGGCGAGGTGAACCACGATGGTCGCGCTGGTGTCCGACGATGGGGCGGATGGCACGGGCGCGATCGGGCAGCTCCCGAATCACGCGCCTCAGGTGGCCGAACTTTCCCGGCAAGCCAGGCACTGTGCCGGGCGTATTCCGATATGCGCCCGAATTCCGAACCGATGCCCCCAAGAATGCCCGCAAGTGCCCCCGCACCATGGCGGGCTTTCCCCGACCCCCGCTCGCGCCGCAACACGCACTTGAGAGTGAAAGACGAAAAAAGCCGGAAGGCTTTGGACCGTTCCGGCTTTGCGTTTGGTCCCGCCAGCAGGAATCGAACCTGCATCTAGCACTTAGG
>JANMYG010000542.1:0-4573 GCA_031381865.1 Betaproteobacteria bacterium
GACGCCGACCGGCTGCGCGCCAACCTGTACGACTTCCTGAACGAGATCATGCCGGCCTGCGAAGAGTCCGGCGTGCGCATGTGTATCCACCCGGACGACCCGGCCTACCCGGTGTTCGGCATACCGCGCATCCTGAGCCGCAGCGAGGACGTGGAACGCCTGTTCAGGGCCGTGCCGTCACCGAACTCGGGCCTGACGCTGTGTACCGGCTCGTTTGGCAGCTGCATCCACAACGACCCGGCGCAGATGCTGGAACAGTTTGCGCACCGGGTCTATTTTGTGCACTTTCGCAACGTCACGCATGTGCCCGGCAAGGAGGGTTCGTTCTACGAATCCAACCACCTGTTCGGCTCGGTCGACATGCCGCGCGCGATGAAGGCACTGGTGCTGGAGGAAGAGCGCCGCAAGGCGGCTGGGGTCGAAGACTGGGCCATTCCGGTGCGCCCGGACCACGGCAAACTGATGGACGGCGACCGGGACAGCGGCGCTTATCCCGGGTACTCGCGCACCGGCCGCATGATCGGGCTGGCGGAGTTGCGTGGCCTGGAGGTGGGAATCCGGCACTCCCTGGGGCTTGCCATCGGCTGATCAGCTGGCTACATCCACCCCTGCCGCTGCCGCCGCGAGCTTGAGCTGGGCATCCAGTGTGGCAATAGCCAGCCCGTGGCGCATGGCCAACTCCAGGTAGTCGCTGCTCTGGTCGGAAAGGTACCAGCCGGTCACCACCGAGTTGTCGAGGACGAAGGGCATCAGTCACGGCCCTCTTGAATCGCTTGCTCCATGGAGACACCCAACACACTCCCACTGCCCAACTTGCGCAAGGCATCCATCGCACTGACCACTTGCTGGCGTTGCCCACGAGGCCGCCGCCCCTTGGTGGAAATCGCCACCAACCGAGCGACCGGTGAACCATGCCGGGTGATGGTGATTTCCTCACCATGTTCGACCGCCGCAATCATTTCGGAGAAGCGATTTTTCGCTTCGAATATGGCTACTGCTTTCATGGCTGCCCTTTGCGCCAAAATATGGCTAGCCATATTTTGACATGAACAGAAACCGCGTGATTCGCAGGGCTAGGAAGGGTCGGCCTCGACCGAACAACCCAACAACGACGCTACAACATCAGCGCCAGGCTGGCGTCCAGATGTTCAGACGGCGGGCGCTTGAAACCCGAGCGCGCGAAACGGTGCAGCCGGCCGACTGCGAATGCGGTCAGCGCCGATGCCACCACCTGCGCGTCGACGCTGGGGGTTGCGGAACCGGCGCCGTCGGCAGCCACACGCAGGCTCTGCTTGAGTGTGGCCTCGATCTTGTCGAAGAACTGGTTCATGCGTTGTTGCAGGCGCTCGTTCTCGAACACCAGCGCATCCCCCACCATGACACGCGTCATGCCGGGGTTCTTCTCGGCAAACTGCAGCAGCATCACGACCACCTTGGCCGCGTGGCGCGCGCCGGCACCGGCATCCGCGCCCGGCGAAGCCTGCTCGCGCTCGGCGATCTGGTTGATCAGCGTGAACACGCTCTGTTCGATGAACTCGATCAGGCCTTCGAACATCTGCGCCTTGCTGGCGAAGTGCCGGTACAAGGCGGCTTCGCTCACGCTCAGGCGGGCTGCCAGCGCCGCTGTGGTGATGCGCTCGGCCCCCGGTTGCTCCAGCATGGCCGCCAGCGCCTGCAGTATCTGTACCCGCCGTTCACCCGGCTTGGGCCGCTTGCGCGTCACCACCGCAATCTCGGTGCCGGGCGCGGGAGAACTGGGGCTGGTCTGGTCGTCTGGCATGGGGGCTGGGGGTGTTTTTTTATTCTCGCACACGGCACCTAAGGGTTTTACCGGAGCGCCAGAGGCGGCTCACACGCCATCGCCAATCGGCCCCGGGTTTTCTCGCGCAGCCTTGGGGACGCTCAATGCGACCGGATCATGGTCCCGTAGGCCTGGTCCGTCAGGATTTCGAGCAGCAAGACATGCGGCACCCGGCCGTCGATGATGTGCACCGAATTGACGCCGCTCTTGGCAGCGTCGAGAGCCGACGAGATCTTGGGCAACATGCCGCCGTGGATGGTGCCGTCGGCAAACATCTCGTCGATGGCGCGCGCCGACAGGTCGGTCAGCAACTTGCCGGCCTTGTCCAGCACACCCGCGGTGTTGGTCAGCAGCACCAGCTTTTCCGCCACCAGCACGGTCGCCAGCTTGCCCGCCACCACGTCGGCGTTGATGTTGAAGCTTTCGTTGTTTTCGCCAAAGCCGATCGGGCTGATGACCGGGATGAAGGCATCGTCCTGCAATGCGCGCACGACACTGGGGTCGATGCTGACGATGTCGCCCACCTGGCCCACGTCGTGCTCCTTGGTCGGGTCCTGGTTGTCGACCATCTTCAGCTTCTGCGCCCGGATCATCGCGCCGTCGCGACCGGTCAGCCCCACCGCCTTGCCGCCGGCCTGGTTGATGAGCCCGACGATGTCCTGCTGCACCTCGCCGCCCAGCACCCACTCCACCACTTCCATGGTTTCGGCGTCGGTCACGCGCATGCCCTGGATGAACTCACCCTTCTTGCCCAGCCGGTTGAGCGCGTTCTCGATCTGCGGCCCGCCGCCGTGCACCACGACCGGGTTGATGCCCACCAGCTTGAGCAACACCACGTCTTCGGCGAAGTCGGCCTGCAAGGCCGGGTCGGTCATGGCGTTGCCACCGTACTTGATGACCATGGTCTTGCCGTGGAACTTGCGGATGTACGGCAGCGCCTGGGCCAGGATTTCGGCCTTGTCGCGCGGGGCAATGTGGGAGACGTCAGTCATGGCGGTGTGGGAGTCGGAGGGGTGGAATCGAATTGTGCCGCACAAGTTCGCCGCCGACCCGCGCCGGCCGGGGACTCACGGCACCGAACCGCTGCCGCCCTGAAGTCAGTGCCAGCCGACCAGAACACCTGTCGCGTTTCCAGAGCCGGGCACAGGCACTCGTCAGGGTCTTCGATGCCCCGGTAGGACGCGCCTGCTCCGCATGGCGAACCGTCGCCTCCGCGGGAGCCCGCCGGTCGCTGCCGACAGGCCCGCACCTTATACTACCGGGTTGGGTCGTGGCGCCAACCCGGACGGATTCTCGCCTGCGCCACGTCCCTGGGAGGCGCCGGTCCCATTGCCTCGGCGGTTGTCAGCCGACCCAGGCACCCGCACCTTGACCCCGATGCCCGGCATCACAGGGTCAGGACCATCGCGCCAGAAACTAAGGAAGTTATGTACAGGGGAAAAACCGTCTCCGTTGTGGTACCCGCATACAACGAAGAGACACAGATCGCGGGCGTGATCGCGACCATGCCCGAGTCGGTGGACATGATCGTCATCGTCAACGACTGCAGCAGGGACGGCACTTCGGCAGTGATTCGCGCCCATCCCGGTTATGCCAGCGGTCGGGTCACGTTGCTGGAGCATGCCACCAACCAGGGGGTTGGCGGCGCGATTGCCACCGGTTATGCATGGTCCCGCGACCAGGGGTTCGATGTCGCGGTGGTGATGGCGGGAGACGGCCAGATGGATCCTGCCGATCTGCCCGCGATCCTGGATCCGGTCGTCGACGGGCAAGCGGACTATACAAAAGGTAACCGCCTGGTGACAGGCGAGGCCTTCAAGAAGATCCCGAGAATCCGCTTCTTCGGCAATTCGATCCTTTCGCTTTTCACCAAGATTGCGTCCGGCTATTGGCATGTGGCCGACTCGCAAACCGGTTATACCGCCATCAACCAGGCTGGATTGCAGGCGATAGATTGGGACCACATGTACAAGCGGTACGGGCAACCCAACGACCTGCTGGTCAAGCTCAATGTGGCCGGCATGCGCGTGGTCGACGTCCCTATCGAGCCCGTGTACAACGTTGGCGAAACATCAGGCATCAAGGTCCGCAAGGTCGTCTTCACGATCGGCGCCCTGTTGGTGCGCCTGTTTTTCTGGCGTCTCAAAGAGAAGTACATCATCCGCAACTTCCATCCGCTGGTGTTCTTCTACGCGTTCGGCATGTTTGGCGTGGCCTTGAGCGGGTTGCTGTTCATCCGCCTGGTCGTGTTGTGGATCAGCCAGGGGCAGATTCCGGAGATCACCTTCCTGAGTTGGCTCTTCTCCTTTTCCCTGGGTTTCAATTCTTTGTTTTTCGCGATGTGGTTCGATTACGAGGAAAACAAGCATCTCAATCCGCCACTGCAGTACCGCAACGTCCGGCGCAACAAGAAGCCGACTGCGTGAGCGCAGCCCTGGTTTCCCGGCTCATGAACAGCCTGCGGCATCAGAAGCTGACGCAGGACATCGCTTATTCGATGGGCAGTTTTGTGGTGCTCGCAGTCAGCGGCATCGTGATCAACATTGTTGTCACTGCGCTGCGCGACGCGGCGGCGCTGGGTGTCTTCAACCTCGCTTATGCGGCCTATATCGTGGTGTCCCAGTTCGCCGTATGGGGCATCCACTATTCGGTGTTGCGCCACGCCGCGTACCACCAGGGTTCCCCGCAGCAGAGGGGGAGCATGTTGCTCACGGCGGCCGCCATGGTGCTGGTGTCGGGACTGGTGGCGGCCATCCTGACGCTGCTGGCCGA
>JANMYG010000581.1:0-3216 GCA_031381865.1 Betaproteobacteria bacterium
GTCGACGTGCACAAGCAGGATGCCTTTGCCGACGAGGTGATCAACACCGAACTCGACAAGGTGCTCGACCGCGGCAAGGATATCGCCACCGCCCTGGCCGATGCACAGCGCCTGCTGCAGAAACGCGCCCGCCGCTGACACGTTCCGCACCGCCCCGCAAACCACCACCCCGAGCGCGACACCCCCATGAAGCTGCCGTCCGCCCTGCGCCTGTCACCCGAATGGGCGCCGTATGTGTTCCTGAGCCCTTTCGTGGTGCTGTTCGGGGTGTTCGGGCTGTTTCCGCTGGTGTTCTCGCTGTACCTGGCGTTCCAGTCCTGGGAACCCACCAGCGGCCTGGGCGCGATGGCGTTCGTGGGGCTGGACAACTACGCGTTCGCGCTGCAGGACGAATGGTTCTGGAAGTCGCTCAAGAACACCGCCTGGCTGGCGCTCGCCTCCGGTGTGCCGCAGCACGTGGTCGCGATCCCGCTGGCGTACTTCATCCATTCGTCGTTCAAGCGGCTGCGCAACGGCGTCGTCGGGGCCTATTTCATGCCCTACATCACGTCCACGGTGGCGATCGCGATCCTGTTCAGTTCGCTGTTCTCCACCGACTACGGCCTGGTCAACGTCGGCCTGCAGGTGTTGCGCAGTGTGCCGGGCCTGGGCTGGCTGCTTCCGGCCAATGCGATCGACTGGCTGGGCGACCCCGACAACATCAAGCCGGCGATCTCGATGATCGTGTTCTGGCGCTACGTGGGCTTCAACGTGGTGTTGTACCTGGCCGCGCTGCAGACCATCCCGAAAGACATCTACGAGGCCGCCACCATGGACGGCGCCGGGCGGCTGCAGCAGTTCTGGTTCATCACGCTGCCCAGCCTCAAGCCGATGATCTTCTTCGGCGTGACGCTCTCGGTCATCGGCGGCCTGCAGTTGTTCGAGGAGCCGTTCATCCTGACCGGCGGGCGCGGCGGCTCGGACCAGGCCGGCATGACCACCGCCATCTACCTCTACCGCATGGCCTTCGATTTCAACGACTTCGGCGCCGCCAGCGCGATGTCGTGGCTGCTGTTCATCGTCGTGGCCGTGCTGACCTGGCTGACCAACAAGGCCTTCGCCCCGCGCGGGCCCTCGGCCTGAAACCCGCAGACCATCCCATGAAACTCCAATCCGATCGACTGGCACCCTGGGCCGCCTACTGCGTGGTGGGCGTCGGCTCGCTGATCATGCTCGCGCCGTTCTATTTCATGTTCGTGTTCGCGACCCATTCGCGCACCGAGATCTTCAGCCTGCCGCCGCCGATGTTCTTCGGCGACGACTTCCTGTCCAACCTGAAGATCCTGACCGACCGCATGCCGTTCTGGCGCAACCTGGGCTGGAGCCTGTATGTCGCCATCGCGTCGACCGTGCTCACGCTGTTGTTCTGTTCCATGGGCGGTTACGCCTTCGCGTTGTTCGATTTCCGCTACAAGAACGCGCTGTTCGGCCTGGTCATGGGCACCATGCTGCTGCCGTCGTTCATGAACATGATCCCGACCTTCATGATCATGGACGTGCTGGGCTGGATCGACCAGCCGCGCGCGCTGTACATACCCGGCGCGGCGAGCGCCTTCGGCATCTTCCTGATGCGCCAGTTCGTCAGCTCGTCGATCCCCAAGGACCTGATCGAGGCGGCGCGCATGGACGGCTGCGGCGAACTGGGCATCTACTGGCGCATCGTGCTGCCGCTGCTCAAGCCGGCGCTGGGCACGCTGGGCCTGATCACCTTCATCGCCTCGTGGAACAACTTCATCGGGCCGCTGATCGTGATGCGTTCGCCCGAGATGTACACGCTGCCGCTGGCGCTGCGCAGCCTGCAGAGCCCGGTCGACACCGAGTGGGGCGCCTTGATGACCGGCTCGGCCATCGCCACGCTGCCGCTGGTGATCCTGTTCGTGCTGTCGTCGCGCCAGCTGATCTCCGGCCTCACGGCCGGCGCGGTGAAATGAAGGCGCCGGTGCTGCCGCGCGGTTTCGCCGACCGCATGCCGGCGTTCCCCGACAACTTCGTGTGGGGCGTGGCCACCAGCGCGTTCCAGATCGAGGGCGCCGCCGCGGATGACGGCAAGGGCCTGTCGATCTGGGACGCCTTCTGCCGGCGCCCCGGCGCCATCGCCGACCAGAGCCACGGCGACATCGCCTGCGACCATTACCACCGGCTGGAGCAGGACCTCGACCTCGTCGCCGGCCTGGGCGTCGACGCCTACCGCTTTTCGGTCTCGTGGCCACGCGTGCGCCCGGGCGGCGCGGGCGCGTGGAACGCCAAGGGGCTGGACTTCTATGAACGCCTGGTCGACGGGCTGCTCGAGCGCGGCGTTGCGCCCTACCTGACGCTCAACCACTGGGACCTGCCGCTCGAATTGCAGGCCCGTGGCGGCTGGGCCGACCGCGACACCGTGCACCGCTTCGTCGAATACGCGCAGGGCATGCAGGCGCGCCTGGGCGACCGCGTCAGCGCCATCACGACCCACAACGAACCCTGGGTGATGGCCGTGCTGGGGCACGAGACCGGCATATTCGCGCCCGGCATACAGGACCGCGCGGTGGCGATGCAGGTCGCACACCACCTGCTGCTGAGCCATGGTCTCGCGCTGCAGGCGCTGCGCGCCGAGGGCGCCGGCGCAAAGCTGGGCATCGTGCTGAACCTGTCGCCGATGCACGGTGCAACCGCCTCGGCGCAGGACCAGGCCAAGGCGCACCTGGAGGACGGGCGGCTGCTGCGCTGGTACATGGACCCATTGTTCAACGCCAGCTACCCGCAGGATGTGCTCGAGTTCCTGGGCGCCGATGCGCCCCGGGTGCAGGCCGGCGACCTCGAGGCGATCGCCGCGCCGATGGACTTCCTGGGCATCAACTACTACTCGCGCTCGGTCGTCAGCGCCACCGAACCATGGGAGGCGCGCGAAAGCGGCTACGAGATCACCGACATGGGCTGGGAGATCTACCCGCAGGGCCTGACCGAGTTGCTGCTGCGCATCCAGCGCGACTACCCGGTGCCGTCGCTGTACGTCACCGAAAACGGCGGCGCCTTCAAGGACGAACTGGTCGACGGACAGATCGACGACGCGCGGCGCACCGAATACATCGCGCGCCACATTGCCGCGGTGGCCGAGGCGATCCGCCACGGCGTGCGCATGGACGGCTACATGGTGTGGAGCCTGCTCGACAACTTCGAGTGGGCGTCCGGATATGAGAA
>JANMYG010000587.1:0-1846 GCA_031381865.1 Betaproteobacteria bacterium
TGGCGTTCAAACACACGGACCGTTCACCCTGACCTTGGCCGGCCCTGAGCCTGTCGATGGGGCGATGGGCCGTGGGGCTTCGACCCTTCGACAGGCTCTGGGCAGGCCAAGCTCAGCCCGAACGGATCTTGCCGATTGAACGCAATTTGGTATCACATGCTGGTGCCTGGTTCGCGCGCGGCCTGCCCGTACCAGGCGACCAGGGCCGGTGGCAAGGGCGTGTCGATCAGCAGGCACAGGATGCGCAAGGCATCGGCCAGTTCCGCGCCAAGCGCGTGGCCATCGGCCGTGGCGTGCTGGACCCACGCCTTGACCAGGACCGGGCGGGCCATGGCCGACAGTCCATGCAACTGGCGCAGCGCCTGGGTGACCGACGCCAGATCGAAGGGACCGCGCGGCAGCGTGTCTGCCAGCCCCAGTTGGTTCGTGACTGCGTCCGCCCAGGCCTGCCGCTGTGGCGTGTCGACCATCCCGGCGAGCAGCGCCGTGAACGTCTGCGCCGACGCGCCGAGGTCCGCGAGCGTGCGCCGCTGCACTTCGCGGGTCAGCACGACCGGGGTCAAACCCAGCAGATGGTCGATCAGCAGGCACGTGAGCAACTCGATCGGGGTGACCTGCCGGTCGGCGGCCACGATCGCGTGGGCGTGCCCGCGCAGCGCCGCCTTCTCGCTGGGTTCGATCGCCGCGCAGCGCGTCAGCAGGCGTTCAAGCCACGGCAGCCGCGCTTGCTCCGGCAACTGCCAGACCGACTGGCGCACGGCATCGCGCGCCGGTCCGGATGGCACCGCCGCCTGCCAGGCGCCGAGTTCCGGCGCCGAGTCGCGGCGAACCAGAAACGACAGTACGGCGGCGGCCAGGTCCTCGGGCATGGAATAACCCAGCAATGCGCTCAACAGCTGCGGCTGCGCAGCGTCTGTCATCGGTCGCGGCGGGCCCGGCGCATCGGTGTTTGCAGCTGTGGCGCAAGCGGCTGTCGCGGGTGCAACTCCGGATGCAGCGCCCGCGCCCCGGATGGCGTCCGGGGCGACCGGCCCGGCCAGCGGGACGACGAAATCCAGCCCGCGGTCCGGAACGGTGCCCGATGCGACCATCGCTTCCCGCGGCAATGCGTCCGCCGCCAGCGCCGGCATGCGCCGGCCGAAGATGCGTGCCAGCCGTTCGGCCAACGGTGGGTGCGTGGCCAGCCAGCCGCCACCCTGGAAGATCGTCGAGGACAGCATCAGATGCGACACCACTTCGGCGTTGGCATGGTGCAGCGTGGCGCTGCCGCCCGCCACCTGGCTGGCGATCTTGCGCAGCGCATTGCCGATGCCGCCGGGTTGGCGGGTGTACTGGATCGCCGAGGCATCGGCCAGGAACTCGCGCTGGCGCGATACCGCCGCCTTGAGCAGGCGTCCGGCCAGCCAGCCGGCGCTGCCGGCCGCCATCAGCGCCAGCCCCGGCACCACGCCCAGGCTGCGGCGGTGGTTCGCGTCGGTAGCCTCGAACTGCGCACGGCCATAGTTGAAGATCATCTGCAGCCCGTACACATAACCGATCAGCCGCATGTTCAACCGCGTGTCGCCATGCAGGATGTGGCTGAACTCGTGCGCCACCACGCCCTGCAGTTCGTCACGCGTCAGGCGCTCGAGCGCTCCGTGCGTGACGGCCACCACGCTGTCCTGCTGTTCCCAGCCGGCGGCAAACGCGTTGATGGCGTCCTCGCGGTCCAATACGAACAGGCGCGGCGGCTTCAAGCCCGAGGCGATCGCCATTTCATCGACGACGTTGCGAAAACGCTGCTCCCGCGGATTGGCCGGGTGCAGCAGTTCCCGGCCACCAACCATCGTGGCGACGCGGGCGCCGC
>JANMYG010000599.1:0-4970 GCA_031381865.1 Betaproteobacteria bacterium
CCGCTGATCGAGGAACACCTGCGTGACAAGGCGCGAAAGATGATCTGAGACTCCCCGACTGCGGCTGCGGCTGGGGCTGCGGCTGGGGCTGCGGCTGGGGCGGCGCCAGCGCCGTTGCAGGCTTGCTTGATCCGCGACCCGGTGTATACCCTGATGCCAAAACCTTCGCAATCATCGAAGCTGCGCGGTGGCGCCGCCTGCCGGGCCGCACTGCCGTCAAGAAGCCAACCACCGGGAGACCACCATGGCCATTTCACGACAAAGCGAGACCGAGGCTTCGGATGATGTCCGCATCCTCCACAGCATGGGTTACGCGCAGGAACTGGCCCGCAGCATGGGCGGCTTTTCCAATTTCGCGATCTCGTTTTCGATCATCTGCATACTGTCGGGCGGCATCAACTCGCTGGCCCAGGCCACCTCCGGCGCAGGTGGCGCGGCGATCGGTATCGGCTGGCCGCTGGGCTGCCTGGTGTCGGGAGTGTTCGCCATCGCCATGGCGCAGATCGCTTCGGCTTATCCCACCGCCGGCGGCCTGTACCACTGGGGCTCCATTCTCGGCAACCGCTTCACCGGCTGGTTGACGGCCTGGTTCAATCTGCTCGGGCTGGTCACGGTGCTCGGGGCGATCAATGTCGGCACCTACTACTTCTTCATCGGCGCCTTCGGCGCGCAACTCGGCATTACCGACTCGATCACCGCGCTGGTGGTCTTCCTCGCCATCGTGACCGGATTGCAGGCGCTCTCCAACCACTTCGGCATCGACCTGACCGCCCGGTTGACCGACTTCTCGGGTTACCTGATCTTCGCCACGGCACTGGCGCTGACCGTGGTATGCCTGATCTACGCACCGGGGTACGACTTTGGTCGCCTGTTCACCTTCGCGAACTATTCGGGCGAAGCCGGCGCCAATGTGTGGCCGCCAGTATCGGGCGGCTGGGTTTTCGCGCTCGGCCTGCTGCTGCCGATCTACACCATCACCGGTTACGACGCGTCGGCGCACACGGCCGAGGAAACCGTCAAGGCATCGCATTCGGTGCCACGCGGCATCGTCACTTCGGTGTTCTGGTCGGCGCTGTTCGGCTACATCATGTTGTGCGCGTTCGTGTTGATGTTGCCGAACATGAACGAGGCCGCCAAGCAAGGCTGGAACGTGTTCTTCTGGGCCATGGACACGCAGGTCAGCCCCGGTGTCAAGATGCTGCTGTACGGCGCGATCTTCATCTCGCAGGTCCTGTGCGGCCTGGCAACCGTGACGTCGGTGTCGCGCATGATGTTCGCGTTTGCCCGCGACGGCGGGCTGCCGTTTTCCAGGTCGCTGGCCTCGGTGTCGCCCGCTCACCGTACGCCGGTGCACGCCATCTGGGCCGGCGCCATACTTTCGGTGCTGTTCGTATGGGGCGCCAAGCTGATCGAAGCCGGCGGCGTGACGCCGGTCTACACGATCGTGGTGTCGTGCACGGTGATCTTCCTGTTCTTCTCGTTCGTCATCCCGATCGCGCTGGGGCTGTTCGCGTTCGGCACTTCGAAGTGGCCCAGGATGGGGCCATGGGACCTGGGCCGAGGGGTGTATTCACTGTTCGCGGTGCTGTCGATCCTGGCCATGGTGCTGATATTCGTCATCGGCGTGCAGCCGCCGAACCAGATGGCATTGAACATCACGCTGGGTTTCCTGGTCGTGACGGCGATCGTCTGGTTTGCCTTCGAGCGGCGCCGCTTCCAGGGGCCACCCATCGGCGACGCCATCGCCCGGCGCCAGGCCGAGATCGCGGCGGCAGAAGCGGCATTGGGCGCCAGGGCCCGCGGCTGAAGACCCCCGGCGAGCGGTCTGCATCAGCACGGGCGCGGCAGTCAGGCCGGTCGGGCTGCGGCTCGCGCCCGGTGGTAGGCGCCACTGCCGCGCTGCAGCACGCGGTCGGTCGCCAGCACGTCGCCCGGCTGCAGTTCGGGCTGCCCGCCGACGCGCGCGTAGACCGGGGCGAAGTCGATCGTGGCCAGCTTGAGCAGGTCGTCCAGGTCGTCGAGCACGAAGTAACTCTCCTGGAAGTCGTCGATGCGGTAGTTGGTGCGCATCACGCGCTCCAGGTCGAAGCCGATCCGGTTCGGCGACGCGTCGTCGAGCGCGAACACGCTCTCGGTGAACGACGACGCGATACCCGAGCCGTAGATGCGCAGACCGTCTGGCTGGCGCACCAGGCCGAACTCCACCGTGTACCAGTAGACCCGCGCCAACTGCGGCAACACCCCGAGCGCGCGCGCGCGCAGGCCGCCCACGCCGTTGGCCTGCACGAAGTCGGCGATCACCGGGTTCATCAGCATCGGCACGTGGCCGAACACGTCGTGGAACACATCGGGCTCTTCCAGGTAGTCGAGCTGGTCGGGCTTGCGGATGAAGTTGCCAGCCGGGAAGCGCCGGTTCGCGAGGTGCTCGAAAAACACCTCGTCGGGCACCAGGCCTGGCACCGCCACGATCTGCCATCCGGTGCGGCGCATCAGCACCTCGCTCAAGCGGCGGAAGTCCGGAATCCGCTCGGCGCCGATCGGCAGGTCACGCATGCCCTGGACGAACGCGTCGCACGCGCGCCCCGGCAGCAACGCGGCCTGGCGCTCGAACAGCGTCTTCCACACCGCATGCTCGCCCAGCGTGTAGTTCTGCCAGCCCTGGTCGATGGTCCAGTCGGCGCGCTCGGGCAACACGCCCGCGGCAGCGCCGTGTTTCGGGGACCGGTCGGATGGGTCGTGTTTCACGTGCTGCGCCTAGTTGTCGGCCAGGGCCGGCAACACCGTCCCGCGGCATTCGCCAAAACCGATGCGCCGCCATCCGTCGCGCACGCAATAGGCACGCAGCACCACGCTGTCGCCGTCCTGCAGCCAGCTGCGTGATTCGCCATTGGGAAACTGCAACGCTCGTTTGCCGCCCTGGCCCAGCTCCATCAGCGAGCCGCCCTGCTCCGGTTGCGGGCCCGACAACGTGCCCGAGCCGAACAGGTCGCCACTGCGCAGGTTGCAGCCGTTGACGGTGTGGTGCGTCACCAGCTGGGCCACGGTCCAGTAGGCGTCGGCGTAGTTCGAGCACGAAAGGCGTTCGCCGGCATGGCCGGCGGCGCGCATGGCGGCGGTCTGCAGCCAGACTTCGAGTTCGATGTCGAACGCGCCCGACGCCCGGTTGTCGGGCGCGTCGAGGTAGGGCAAGGGATCGGGTTCGCCCGCGGCCCGCACGAACGGCCTGCGGTACGGCGCCAGCGCCTCCAGCGTCACGATCCACGGCGACAGCGTGCTGGCGAAGTTCTTCGACAGGAACGGGCCCAGCGGCTGGTACTCCCAGCCCTGGATGTCGCGCGCGCTCCAGTCGTTGAACAGCGCCAGGCCGAATACATGGTCTTCGGCCCGCGCCATCGTGATCGGCTCGCCCAGCGCGTTGGGTTGTCCGATCACCACACCGATCTCGAGCTCGTAGTCCAGGCGCGCACACGGGCCCAGTACCGGCGCCGCGTCGGCCGCCCTGGTCTGGCCGCGCGGCCGGCGAAAGCCCTGCCCGCTGGCGACTATCGACGAGGCCCGGCCGTGGTACCCGATCGGCACCCAGCGGTAGTTGGGCAGCAGCGGTTGGTCGGGACGGAACTGCCGGCCGATCGTGGTGGCATGGTGGATGCTGGTGTAGAAATCGGTGTAGTCGCCGATCTCGCACGGCAACCCCAGCTCGACTTGCGACTGCGCCACCAGCGCCGTGCTCCACTGCGGCTGGTGCGCACTGCCGGCGCGCAGCCCGTCCGACAACGAGCGGCGCAGTGCCTGGCGGGCTTCGGCGCCCAGGCACAACAGCCGGGACATGTCGGCGGCTTCGACCAGCCCGGCGCGCGCCAGGTCGAGCACCTGGTCACCGATCGCCACACCCACCCGCCAGTCGCCTTCGCCATGCGCGCGAAAACGGCCGAACGGCAGGTTCTGGATCGGGAAATCGGTGGCCGCGTCGTTGGCCGACCCGACCCAGCTGGCCAGCGCCGGCGCATGCGTGGCGTCAGGTGCGTGGCTCATCGCTGCCCCGCGTTGAAGTTCTTGCGCAGGTCCTGCCAGCAGCGGTAGTAGTCGCCCTGCAAGGCGGGCGACTGCATGGCATGGGCGGTCGGGCGCAACACGCAGCGGGTTTCGAACATGAATGCCATGCTGTCGCGGATCACGTCGGGCACCGACAGGTCGGCCGCGCTGGCCTTGTCGAAGGTCTGCGCATCCGGGCCGTGCCCGGTCATGCTGTTGTGCAGGCTGCAGCCACCGGGCGAAAAGCCGTCGGCCTTGGCATCGTATTTGCCATGCACCAGGCCCATGAATTCGCTTGCGACGTTGCGGTGGAACCAGGGCGGCCGGAAGGTGTCCTGCATCGCCAGGATGCGCGGCGGGAAGATCACGAAATCGATGCTGCTCACGCCCGGTGTGTCGGAGGCCGAATGCAGCACCAGGAAGATCGAAGGGTCCGGATGGTCGTAACTGATCGAGCCGATGGTGTTGAAACGGCGCAGGTCGTATTTGTAGGGCGCATAGTTGCCGTGCCACGCGACCACGTCGAGCGGCGAATGGTCCATCCGGGCCGACCACAGGTTGCCCATGAACTTGGCCACCAGCTCGAACGGCGCGTCGCGGTCTTCGTACGCCGCCACCGGCACCAGGAAGTCGCGTGCGTTGGCCAGGCCATTGGCGCCGATCGGCCCGCGGTCGGGCAAGCGGAAATTGGCGCCATAGTTTTCGCACACATAACCGCGCACCGCGCCGTCGGGCAGTTCGAGGCGGAACCGCACGCCGCGCGGAATCACGACGATCTCCTGCGGCTCGGCCTCGATCAGACCGAGCTCGGTCACGAAACGGTGCCGCCCCTGCTGCGGCACCACCAGCAGTTCGCCGTCGGCGTTGTAGAACACGCGATCCAGCATCGACCGGTTGGCCGCGTAGAGGTGCACGGCGGCGCCGCTTTGCGCCTGCGG
>JANMYG010000618.1:0-3057 GCA_031381865.1 Betaproteobacteria bacterium
TCGAGCAGGCCGATGCCGCCATGGCCGACGCCTGCGCCTGGCTGCGGCGTGTGTTGCATGCCCGACCCCAGCCTTCGGAGGTGGCGACGCCATGTTAGACATCCTGCCTGTGAACGTGCCCAAGGCCGCCGACGTGCTGGCTGGCATCCTGCGCGAGAAGATCCTGCAGGGCGAACTGCCGCCGGGCGCCGACCTGCCCAACGAGCGCGACCTGGGCGCGCAGTCCGGCCTGTCGCGCGCGTCGGTGCGCGAGGCCCTGCGCATCCTGGAAGGCGAGGGCCTGATCGCGACCCGCGTCGGCCGCAACGGCGGCTCCGCGGTGGCGCGCCCGAGCAGCGCGGTGCTCGAGCGCTCGGTCGGCATCTTCATCCGTGGCCTGCGCATCCGCCGCGAAGCGGTGCTGGAAACCCGCGCCGCGATCGAGCCGCCCTCGGCGCGTTTCGCCGCGCTGCACCGCACCGACGCCGACCTGGAAGAAATCGCAAAATGCCATGCCAAGCTGCAGCAGGCGTCCGAGGCGGAGGACATTGCGGCCTACGTGCGCGCCAACCTCGACTGGCATGTGCAGGTGGTGCGCGCCAGCCACAACGAATTGCTGATTGCCTTCATATCGGCGGTTTCGCAGTCGGTCTATGCGGACACCGACGTGGAGGGTTTCAATTCGGTCGCGGTACGTAATGCGGTGATCCGCGCGCATTCGCAGGTCATGGCGGCGATCAAGGCGCGTGACGGCGATGCGGCCGCGCGGCGCATGGAGCGCCATGTCGCGGCCTATATCACCGATGTCCAGAACACGCAGGCATCGATTACGGCGTGAAGCCGAAGGAGCAGTAATGGCAGGTATTGTTGGTATCGACGTCGGCGGCACATTCACCGACCTGTTCTATTCGGGCGACGCGACCCGACCGCACCAGATCCTGAAGGTGCCGAGCACGCCGCAGGACCCGTCGGTCGGGCTGCTCAACGCGCTCAAGGCCGCCGGCCTGGGGCCGGCGGAGCTCGACGCAATCCTGCACGGCACCACCATCGCGACCAACGCCGTGATCGAACGCAAGGGTGCGCGCTGCGCGCTGGTCACCACGACCGGGTTCCGCGACATCCTCGAGCTCGGGCGGCGCGACCGACCGAACATGTATGGGCTGGAGGGCGTGCACGAGCCGCTGGTGCCGCGCGACCTGCGTTTCGAGGTCGACGAGCGGCTCGACTACGAAGGCAAGGTGCTGGTGCCGCTGGACGAAGCGGCCCTGCGCGCGATCGGGCAGGCGCTGCTGGAGTGCAAGGTCGAGTCGGTGGTGATCGCCTTCATGCACGCCTATGCCAACCCGGCGCACGAACTGCAGGCGCGCGACATCCTGGCGCGTATCAACCCGGCCTGGGAACTGGTGACGGCGACTTCGGTGGTGCGCGAGTACTACGAGTTCGAACGCACCAGCACCGCGGTGGTGCAGGGTTACCTGCAGCCGCTGGTGGCGCGTTATGCCAAGAACCTGGCGCAAAAACTGCGCGACTGGGGCTACGAGCGCGACATCGCCATCATGCAGTCCAACGGCGGTGTCGCCCCGCTGCGCCAGCTCGGCGCGCGTTCGGCCTACATCGTGCGTTCGGGTCCGGCCGCTGGCGTGATGGCGGCCGCGCGGCTGGCGTCCGAGGCCGGTTTCACGCACATCATCACCGCCGACATGGGCGGCACCAGTTTCGACGTCGCTGTGGTCATCAACGGCGAACCCAAGGTGGCCGAGATCACCAACCTCGACTTCCGTATTCCGCTGCGCCTGCCGATGATCGACGTGCACACCATCGGCGCCGGCGGCGGCAGCATCGCGCACCTGGACCGCGGCGGCATGTTGCTGGTCGGTCCGCGCAGCGCCGGCGCGATGCCGGGGCCGGTGGCGTACCGCCGCGGCGGTACCGAGCCGACCGTCACCGACGCCAACGTGGTGCTCGGACGCATCAACCCGGGCAGCCTCATGAACGGCTCCGAAAACAGGCTCGATGTCGACGGCGCGCGCGAGGCGGTGCGCAAGCTCGGCGTGCAGCTGGGCCTGGGGCTGGAACAGACCGCCGAGGCGATTCTGGCGGTGGTGAACCAGCGCATGGCCGGGCGCATCCGCCTGATGTCGATAGAGCGCGGCCTCGATCCGCGCGACTTCGCGATGGTGGCGTTCGGCGGCGCCGGGCCGCTGCATTGCGGCGCGCTGATGCGCGAGACCGGTGTCAGCACGATGCTCGTGCCCTTGTATCCCGGCGTGTTGTGTGCGCTCGGTTGTGTCTACGCCGACCTGCGCTACGACATCTCGCAGACGGTGGAGTGGCGGCTGGACAAACTCAAGGCCGGTGATCTGGCGGAGATCATCGCGCGCCAGCGCGAGCAAGGCCAGCGCCAGCTCGACGAGAGCGAGGTGCCAATCGACGTGGCCACGATCACACATGCGGCCGACATGGCTTATGCCGGGCAGATCCATTCCTTGCGGGTCCCGATCGAGCCCGACTGGGACAAGACGCGTCTGGAGCAGGCGTTCAACGACGTCTATCGCGAGAAATTCGGCAACACGCTGGTCGGCATCCCGGTGGTGATGGTGATCCTGCGCACGATCGCGATCGGCGCGCGCGCCAGCGCGTCGCTGCCCCACGCCGAGGCTGCTGCCGGCGGCGATCCAAAACCCGCCGCGCGCCGTCCGGTGCACTTCAACCAGTGGTACGACACACCTGTCTACCAGCGCACGGACCTGGCGCCAGGCATGCGTTTCGATGGCCCCGCCATCATCGAGCAGAGCGACACGACAACCGTGGTCGAACCGTCCATGGGTGTGGTGGTCGACTCCAAGGGCAACCTGTTGGTAAAGGTGAAATGATGGATCCCGTAACTCTTGCCGTGGTGCGCGGCAGCCTCGAACAAATCGCCGATGAAATGGATCTGCACCTGATCCATGCGGCCATGTCCCCGATCATCTCGGAGACCAACGACTGTGCCAACGGCATCTTCCACCCGACCACCGGCGAGACCATCGCGCAAGGCCGTTACGGTCTTCCGGTGTTCCTGGCCTACATGCAGTTCAC
>JANMYG010000643.1:0-7751 GCA_031381865.1 Betaproteobacteria bacterium
TCGGCCATCAGGTCCCAGCGGTCGTTCACGGTGCCGAAATACGACAGGTTGACCACCGCTGGAATCTTGACATCTGCAGTGATGGCGGTGTCGAACAGCGACAGCGTGTTGACCGCCGCGCCCAGGCCGTTGATCTGCGGTCCGAGCAGCGGCGACAGCGCCGGGTTGCCGAAGCGCGCATTGCCCCGCAGATGGTATTTCACGGGCGAGCGGTATTGCACGCCGATGCGGGTCTGGTTGTCGATGTCCCACAACAGGCCGGCGTTCCAGCCGCTCGCGTTGTCGGAGCCCTTGATGCGCGCGTGCGACTCCAGGTTCGGCGTGGCCGCCGCGATGGCGGCCAGTGTCGCGGGACCGGCGCCCCCCAGCGCCGCGGCGCTCAGCAGCGCACCCGAATAGTTGACCTGGTTGGTGAATTCGGCCGACATGTGCTGCAGGTTCAATCCGAAGCCGAGCGCGAGACTGTCGGTCGCCTTGTACGACACGCCCGGATTGAGATTGATGGTCTTGATGCCGGATTTGATGGCCTGGAAGCGGCCCGCCCATCCGCCGTCGTATTCGGTCACGAGGCCCCAGGGTGCCGTCATGCCGACGCCGACCGACCATTTGCTGTCGATCGGCTTGACGGCATACAGGTTGGGCACGAAATTCAGGCCGCCGGCGTCGCCCCCGTTGCCGCCCAGCGCCTGGCCGCTAGCCGCCAGCGAACCGTCGTTCCTGAACTTCAGCGACGGCTGGACCAGATGCAAGACGCCGACCACCTGGGAATTGCGCAGACGCGACATGCCGGCCACGTTGGACCACAGGGTGCTGGCGTCCTCGGCGACCGCCGCACCACCAGCGAATGCATTGCCCAGCCCGGAGCCTGAAGTCTCGTTGAGCTGGAAGCCTGCAGCCAGCGCCGGCGCGGCGCCCAGCAGGAACGACAGGCCGGCGACCGCGTGGCCGATGCGTGACAGTGGAAACGGGATCGTCATGGCCTTGCTCCTTGAAACGTTGCGTGGAAATGGGGGAATCGTTGGACCGGTGGAACTGGCGCCTGTCGCCTTGTGCAAATCGTATTGCCGGCGCGCGGCCGGACGTTGACCCTGCTCAGTTTTTGCGGGTATTGCCGACGCGCCCGGTGCCCGGCGCGTGGCGGCCAAACTCAATTGCGCCACGCACCGGCTGACGGCCAGCGAACTGGCACGCCGTTGCGACGCCACCACGATCAGGCCCGCGCGGCGGTCGAGTTCAGCATTGCGATGCCATACGCCGGGTACCGCCTGTTCGTGACGGGTCCCAGCAGATCAGGGGCGCACCGTGGTTGTCGCTGGCGGTGGGTTTCGGTGTGTTGGTGGGTGTGCCGGTGCTCGCGCTGCTGCTGTCCATCACGCTGCTGGGCAGACCGCTGGGTCTGGCGGCCCTGTCGCTGTACCCGCTGCTGCTGCTGACGGGTTACCTGTCGGGTGTGGCGTTCGTGGCGCAGAAGGCCGGCGCCGTATTGCGCACGGCCGAGCCCCGCGGCTTCGCCAGCCTCATGGGTCTTGCCGCTGCCGCCCTGCTGGCGTTGATGCTGATCGGGCAGCTTCCGATGGCCGGCCCGTTGAGCGTATTTCTGACCACCATCGCCGGCCTGGGCGCGTGCGTACTCGAGTGGCGACACCACCGCCGGCCCACGCCAGCGCCGCCCGGCTGAACTCCGACGCCGCGCCTGCGTTCAGGCTGTCGCCAGCAGTTCGGCGCCTGGCCGGGCCTGCGTGCGGTGCAGCCAGCCGGCGCGGCTGTGTTCGTCGATCTGCCGCCGCGTGCCGCAGGAAAAGACCTTGAGCGCCTCCATGTCGAGTATCTCGACCTCGCGGTTGTTGACGCTCACCAGCCCCAGGCCCACCAGCGCGCTGAAAGAACGGCTGACGGTCTCGTGCGCCACGCCGAGGTAGCTGGCGATGTCGCGCCGGCCCATGCGCAGGTGAAAACGCCGCGCCGATTGACCGCTCGATGCCATGCGCTCCGACAGGTGCATCAGGAAACGCGCCAGGCGCACTTCGGCCGCCACCGCCGCCATCACGTCGGCGAGTTCGCCGCGCCGCGTCAGCGCCGCGCTGACGGCCCGGAACACCACCCGGTCGAGCGCCGGGATGCGCTGGCCGAGTTCGAAATAGTCGCGTAGCAGGACCACATAGACGCTGGAGTCTTCGAGCGCGAGCACCTCGTTCGGATAGTGGCCGGTGCAGATCGCATCGAAACCCAGCACCTCGCCGCGGCCGGAAAAACCCAGCACCTGCTCGTAGCCGTCTTCCGCGGTACTGAAGGTCTTGAAGGTGCCGGCGCGCACGAAATAGATCGCCTCGGACCGGGAGCCTTCGTGGAACAGCGTCTCACCCTCGCGCAAGCGGCGCACCGGCAGCGTTATATCCGCCGCCAGTTGCTGGCTGCCGGTGTCGGCGCCCATCAGTTGCAGCAGCTCCGACATGCCGCCTGGCGCGCCGGCACTGGCGCAACTGGCGCTTGCGGTTGCGCCGCGGACGGGAGGCCGATCTGGGTGCAGGCTGGTTGCGTGGTTCATGGTTCATCTCCTGGTGGATGGGGTTGCGTGACAGCATTGATCGAGGCCTCGACTTTGCCGACGGCGAGCGTTGCTGGCTATCGGTGGCACTGACGACTTTTTGTCGGCAACTTCCGCCTGGTTTAGGACGAATCCTGACGCACATTCAGACTATTCCGAACGACTCCTCATGCAACGCGGATGCGCCAACACCATCTGGTGCCCGGGCCACGGGTGTTGATTGCGGCGGAATGGCTGGCCCGGACCAGGCGACTGAAACGGCAACTGTCTTGATGCAGATCAAGCACCAGCAGCAGCGGCCGCATGGACCAGGCCAGGGAGATTTATCATGGGCCAACAGCCCCAATGCCCGCTTCAAGGACAGTGCCGATGGACCCATACCACGCCCCCGGCTCCGCCATGCAGCCGTTCGGCCGCAGCCCCGTGCCGGAAGCAGGCTGGCGCGGCCAGTCGCGCAACCTGTTCGGGCTTGGCAACGACACCATCGTCCAGGCCGCGCACGAGGCGATCATCACGGTCGACCAGCAGCAACGCATCGTGATGATCAACCCGGCGGCGCAGCGCATGTTCGGCTACACCAGCGCCGAAATCCTGGGCAGCAACCTGTCCCGGCTGGTACCGCCACAACACCGCAGGGAACACGCGCAGCATGTGCGCGCGTTCGCCGAGGCCGGCACGGTCGAGCGCTCGATGGGCGAGCGCGGCAACGTGTCGGGCCTGCGCGCCAACGGCCAGCAGTTTCCGGCGGCAATCACCATCTGCCAGCTCGACGTCGCCAGCGAGCACGGCCCGCGCCGTTATTTCGCGGCGCTGGTGCTCGACCTGAGCGAATCCGACAGCCTGCGCACCGAACTCGACGAACTCGGCCGGCGCATGCGCCTGATATTCGATCTGGCGCCGGTGGCGATCTGGATCACCGACGCCGACCGCATCAATTTCGCCAACCATGCCTGCGCCGCGCTGTTCGGCACCGAATCCAGCGAAGAACTCATGGGCCGCTCGGTCTACGAATTGCTGCGCCCTGAATCGCACCCTGCCGTGCGCGCGGCGATGGCGCTGGCGCTGGAGGGCAACCGGCCGGTCCCGATCGTGCGCGAGCGCATCGTCCAGCGCGACGGCGCGGTGCGCAACGTCGAGATGGCGGTGGCCGCCCTGCCCGACCACGGACGCTCGGCACTGCAAATGGTGATCACGGACATCACCCGGCAGACCGAGGAGCGCCGGGAGCTGGAGCAGTCGCGCCACCAGTTGCGGGAGCTTTCGGCTGGCATGGTGACCGCCCGCGAAGAGGAGCGGCGCCGCATCGCGCGCGAACTGCACGACGAACTGGGCCAACGGCTCACGGCGCTCAAGATGGAACTCTCGACGCTGGCGCGCAGCGACGCTTCGGATGACCGCAGGGCGTCGATGCTGAACATGGTCGACGAAACGATCGCCTCGGTGCGGCGCATCTCGACCGACCTGCGCCCGCTGATGCTCGACGACCTGGGCCTGAACGCCGCGATCGAATGGCTGGCCGAAGGCTGGCAGCGCCGCATGGGTATCTCGGTGCGGTTGCGCCTGTGTTCCGACGACCCGCCGCTGGGCCAGGCGGTGTCCATCGCGTTGTACCGGATGGTGCAGGAGGCATTGACCAACGTCGCCCGCCATGCCCACGCCACCAAGGTGAAGATCGCGATCTGGCACGAAGACGGCGAACTGGTGCTGACGGTGCGCGACAACGGTGTCGGCTTCACCGAACCGTCGATGTACCACGATGGCTCGCACGGCCTGATGGGCATTCGCGAGCGTGCCTACATGCTCGGTGGAACGCTGGAAATCGGCAACTCGCCAGGCGGCGGCGGGCGCATCGCCGTGCGGCTGCCGCTCGACCTGGCTGAGCCCGAGCCCGTTACCGGCCCGGGCGATCTGCCGCAGGATACCGGGGCGGTCGGCACGGCGCTGCCGGTCAGCAGGCCCTGAGCCATGGACAAGCCATTGCGCAAGCGCCGCACAGCGGCCGCCGACCTGCCCGGCCGGTCGCATGCCGCGCGCGGCGCATCCGCACAGACCAAGGCGCGCTCCAACGCGGTGCTGGTGCACGAACTGCAGGTGCACCAGGTGGAACTGGAGATGCAGAACGAGGAATTGCGCCGGGCCCAGATCGACCTGGCAGCGGCGCGCGACCGTTTCATCGACCTCTACGACCTGGCCCCGGTAGGTTATGTCACGCTCGACCGTGACGGCGTGGTGGTCGGCGCGAACCTGACCAGCGCCGCCATGCTCGGCGAGGACCGCCAGGCGCTGTTGGGACGGCGCTTTGCGCACTTCGTTGCGCCAGCCGACGCCGACCGGTATCACCGCCATCTGCTGCTCGCGACGAAGAGCGTTGCGTCGCAGCGGGTCGAACTTTCACTGCGCCGGCGTTCGGGCGGGTCCTTCCATGCCCAGCTCGACTGCCTGCCGGTCGCGCCGCCGGGGGCGCCGGCCACGCTGCGCGTGACACTCACCGACAACACGCAGCGCAGGGAAGCCGAGATGGACCGGCGCATCGCCAACAGCGCGGTCGAATCGGGTGAGGCCAGCCGCCGCTTCGTCGCGCGCGAGCTGCACGAGGAGCTTGGGCAACGCTTGAGTGTGCTGAAGATGGAACTCGCCGGGTTGCGCGCCGCGGCCAGCGACCCGCCGCGCGAAGAACGGATCGCCTCGATGCTGGAAACCCTCGACGAGGCCGTGGCCATGGTGCGGCGCATCGCCACCGAGTTGCGGCCCCTGATGCTCGACGACCTGGGGCTGAACGCGGCGATCGACTGGCTGGCGCACGACTCGTCGCGCCGCCTGGGCCTGGAGGTGAACCTGCGCCTGGCCGAGATCGACCCGCCGCTGGACGAGCGCACGGCGGTGGCGATGTACCGCTTCGTGCAGGAAGCCCTGGCCTACGTTGCGCGGCGCGGCCATGCCACCCAGGTCGCGATCGACATCCGGCAAGCTGCGGCACAACTGGTGATGACCGTGCAGGGCAGCGGGGCCGTGCCCACGACCCAGGGCGCGCCGTCAAGCGATGCCGGGGACAACGCTGAAACGACGGCCTTGCGCGACCGCGCGCACCTGCTCGGTGGCCAGCTCGGGCTCGACCATGTGCGGGGCCGCGGCCCGCGCATCACACTGCACCTGCCGCTGCCAACCGCGGCCCACCAACCCGGTTCCCGCATGCCGCGGGAAAACGAATGAAAAAGCCTGCTGCCCAGGCCCGTTTCGGGCTGCTCATGGTCGACGACCACACCATCGTGCGCGAGGGCCTCAAACGCATCCTCGACCCGATCGCCCACGAGTGGGCGATCACCGAGGCGGGCACCGGTTTCCAGGCGCTCGAATGCCTGCGCCGCCAGCATTTCGACCTCGCCATCGTCGACCTGTCGATGCCCGGCATGAGCGGGCTGGAGCTGATACGGCGCATCAGGTCCGAATTCCCGGCGGTGGCGGTGCTGGTGCTGAGCATGCATGGCGAGGAGCAATACGCCCTGCGCGCTTTCAAGGCCGGCGCCAACGGTTATGTCACCAAGGACACCGCCTCGACCGAACTGGTGGCGGCCGTGGGCAAGGTGGCGGCGGGCGGCACCTATGTCACGGCCAGCCTGGCCGAACGCGTGGTGCAGCAGCTCAGCGGCAAGGTGCAGGCGCCGCGCCTGGCCGAACTGTCGGACCGCGAGCTCGACGTGTTGAAGCGCATCGTGCTGGGCCAGCGCCTGACCGATATCGCGCAGGCACTGCACCTTTCGATCAAGACCGTCAGCACCCACAAGACCCGGATCCAGGAGAAGTTGCAGCTGCCGAGCATGGCGGCCCTGATCCGTTACGGCCTGGAACACCAGCTGGACAAGGACGACTCCGGCTTCGACGCCCTGCGGCAACGGCGCAAGGACGACTCCGGCTTCGCCGGCCTGCGCCCGGGCACGGAGCCGGAGGACTCCGACTTCAGCAGCCTGGGGCCATGAACGGGCAGCGACGCTCGTCGAATCGGGCGCGCATTGCGCCTGCTCAAATGTGGCGCACACCACAGGGCGGAGCATTCAGACTTGGGCACTGACCGGCCCTGTGGCCGGGCGTAGTTGTTGGCGCCCTTCGATTGGGCAACCCTGAACAGGAGCAGCATGAAATCCGATGCCGAGCTGAAAGCCGACGTGACTTTCGAACTGGAATGGGACCCGGCCGTCAACGCGACCAATGTCGGCGTCGCGGTCAAGGATGGCGTCGTGACATTGAGCGGCCATCTGGACAGCTACGCCGAGAAGTACGACATCGAGCGTGCCGTCGCGCGCGTCGGGGGCGTGCGGGCGATCGCGATCGAACTCGATGTGCGCCCGGAGTCGGGCCAGGGGCACAGCGACGCGGACATTGCCCTGGCTGCCGAAGCGGCATTCAAGTGGCATGCCCACGTCAGCGCCGAACGCATCCTGCTCAAGGTCGAAAAGGGCTGGGTGACGCTGACCGGCGCCGTCCACAGCGAAGAACAGCGCAGCGCCGCCGAGGCGGCAGTACGCGCGCTGGACGGTGTGGCCGGCGTCACCAACCACATCGTCGTGGGTTGAATGTCGTCGCAGGTTTAACGTCGTCGTAGGTTGAATGTTGTCGCAGGTTGAATATCCCGGCGCAGACCGGGATCCACGTTCGCGCGGGTTGGCGCCTGCACACTGGCACCACGTGGCAACCGGCCTCGGTCGCAGCAAAGCCGCGCGCGCCCAGGCCGCAGCGCTTCACTGGCGCGGTCGGTGCTGCGCCCGACTGCCCTGCGATGCTCGGTCGTGCGGCCGCGTCGCGGAACTCGCTGCGTTCGCTGCGCTCTCTACGCACAAACAGCCGCGACGAGTCAGTTGACGAGTCGCGCTGCGCGCGCGGCCGCAAGCCCTGGCCTTGCAGGCCGCGATGGGCCAGTGGCCCAGCCGCTCGCCAGGCACAAACAGTCCACTGAACTGTTGGCGTCCAGGGCTCGCCTTCTCGGCGCACCAGAGGCGCGCTGCGACCTGGGCGCACGCGCCTTTGCGGGGCAGGTTGCCGGCGTACGGCTGCTTGGACCCCGGACCACAGAACACCAAAAGCGCAGCGTCGCGCCAGTCGCTGCCCGGCGGGGGCGATCTCTGGGGCGCCGAGGAGGCGAGCCCTGGACGCCAACAGTTCAGTGGACTGTTTGTGCCTGGCGAGCGGCTGGACCACTGGCCCAGCGCGGCCT
>JANMYG010000661.1:0-13603 GCA_031381865.1 Betaproteobacteria bacterium
TGCTGCTGCTGGCGCTGCTGGCGGCGCAGATCCTGTTCCATGAACGTGATCGCATCGCCTCGATCGAACCTGCGACCCGGCCGTTGTTGCTGGCGCTATGCGGCTGGGCCCGGTGCGAGGTCTCGCCGCTGCGCCAGATCGATTCGATCGTGATCGACAGCTCCTCCTTCACGCGCGACCGCGGCGACAATTACCGGCTTGGTTTTTCACTGAGGAACAATGCCGCCATCGACGTCGCGATGCCGGCGATCGAACTGTCGCTGACCGACTCGCAGGACCAGCCGCTCTTTCGGCGCGTGATCCGGCCGGCCGAATTCGGGGCGCCGGGCAACCTGCTCGGCGCCGGCGCGGACTGGGGCAACACCCTGACATTGAGCATCAAGGCGACCGGCAACGCGGACCGGGTCGCCGGCTACCGGCTGCTGGCGTTTTATCCCTGACCCCCACTACACACGATCACCATGTCATCCATTGTTTGCGGCTCGCTGGCGTTCGACACCATCATGAATTTTGAAGGACGCTTTGCCGAGCAGATCATGCCGGACCAGCTGCACATACTCAACGTGTCGTTCCTGGTGCCTTCATTGCGGCGTGATTTCGGAGGCTGCGCCGGCAACATCGCCTATAGCCTGAAGCTGCTGGGCGGCAACCCGTTACCGATGGCCGCCATCGGGCAGGACGGAGACGTGTATCTGGAGCGGTTCAGGCAGCTGGGTATCGACTGCGAGTTCGTGCGCACGATGCCGGATGCGTACACCGCGCAGGCCATGATCATCACCGATGTCGACAACAACCAGATCAACGGCTTTCATCCAGGGGCGATGGAGCAGGCCTGGCGCACGCAGGTGGTCGCCCGGGCGGACATCAATCTGGGCATCATTGCCCCCGACGGACGCGACGCGATGGTCCAGCACGCCGAGCAGTTCGCGGCGGCCGCGATTCCGTTCGTGTTTGACCCGGGCCAGCAGTTGCCGAGGTTCGACGGCGCTGAACTGCGCAGATTTGTCGAGCAGGCCAGCTGGGTGACGGTCAACGACTACGAAGGCAAGATGCTCAGCGACCGCACCGGCTGGGACAACGCGGAAATCTCGCGCCACGTGCGCGGCCTGATCGTCACCATCGGCGCTGCCGGCAGCGAGGTCTGGATCGATGGCCAAAAGACCCACGTGCCGGCCGTAACGGCCGCCGCCGTGGTCGACCCCACCGGCTGCGGCGACGCCTACCGCGGTGCCTTGTTGTTCGGGTTGGAAAAAGGCTGGCCGCTGGAGCGTTGCGCGGCACTGGGCAACCACCTCGGATCGGTCAAGATCGCGCATCGTGGCCCCCAGAACTATGCGCTCGATCTGGCGCAGATGGGGCTGTAACGAGCGCGACAAAAAAAAGCCCGACGCCTTTCGGCACCGGGCTTTTCTATCCTACCGCTGCTGCCGTTTAGGGCTTGCTGGCAGTAGGAAACGGCCACGCCGCCTGCGGGTTCAGAGTGGTCTGAGCTGCAGGTGCCGCGGGAGCAGCGGGAGCAGGCGCTGCCTTGGCAGCGGGTGCTTTCGCGGCTTTCTTCGCGGCCGGCTTCTTGGCTGCTTTCTTGGCGGCTGGCTTCTTGGCTGCAGGCTTCTTGGCTGCAGCGGCCTTCTTGGCAGGCGCCTTCTTGGCGGCTGCCTTCTTGGCAGGAGCAGCTTTCTTCGCTGCTGCCTTTTTCGCTGGAGCCTTTTTCGCCGCCGCCTTCTTAGCAGGCGCCTTCTTGGCCGGCGCAGCTTTCTTCGCTGCTACTTTCTTGGCTGGCGCAGCTTTTTTCGCTGGCGCAGCTTTCTTCGCTGGTGCGGCCTTTTTTGCGGCCGGTTTTTTTGCAGTTGCCATAATTTTCTCCTTGATCAGATAACAAAGAGCACTTCGTGCGTGTTGGAGTGCACGAAGCGATTCATGGTGTTGGGTCTGTTCCCAGCACCATGAACTCGGTTGCACAAAACGACGCCATGCTCTTCGGCATGGTCGGCGCTTTGTGAAATTGGATAAGCCATGTTTGTTCGTTCCCCTAGTCCCACGACAGCGCGCCGCCGGACTGGTACTCGATGACGCGGGTTTCGAAAAAATTGCGCTCCTTCTTGAGGTCGATCATTTCGCTCATCCAGGGGAAAGGGTTCTCCTCGTTCGGAAACAGCGGCTCCAGGCCGATCTGCGTCGCGCGCCGGTTGGCGATATAACGCAGATAACCCTTGAACATCGACGCGTTCATTCCGAGCACGCCACGCGGCATCGTGTCCTCGGCGTACTTGTACTCGAGCTCGACCGCCTGTGTGAACAGCGTCTTGATTTCAGCCTTGAATGCTGCGGTCCACAACAACGGGTTCTCCAGCTTGATCTGGTTGATCAGGTCGATGCCAAAGTTGCAATGCATGGATTCGTCGCGCAGGATGTACTGGTACTGCTCGGCCGCGCCGGTCATCTTGTTCTGCCGCCCGAGCGCGAGGATCTGCGTGAATCCCACGTAGAAGAACAAACCTTCCATGAGGCACGCGAACACGATCAGCGACTTGAGAAGCTTCTGATCGTTCTCCAGCGTGCCGGTCTTGAAATGCGGATCGGTCAGCGTCTCGATGAACGGGATCAGGAACTGGTCCTTGTTGCGGATCGAATCGACCTCGTTGTAGGCGCTGAATATCTCGCCTTCGTCGAGTCCGAGCGACTCGACGATGTACTGGTAGGCGTGGGTGTGGATCGCCTCCTCGAAGGCCTGGCGCAACAGAAACTGCCGGCACTCGGGGGCCGTGATATGCCGGTAGCTCCCCAGCACGATGTTGTTCGCCGCCAGCGAATCGGCCGTCACAAAGAAGCCCAGGTTGCGCTTGACGATGCGCCGCTCGTCATCGGTCAGCCCATTCGGGTCTTTCCACAACGCGATGTCGCGCGTCATGTTGACCTCCTGCGGCATCCAGTGGTTCGCGCAGCTGGCCAGGTACTTCTCCCAAGCCCACTTGTATTTGAACGGCACCAGCTGGTTGACGTCGGTTTGCCCGTTGATGATGCGTTTGTCCGCCGCCCTGACCCTGCGCGGCGCGGGCGCCGCGGAAGGTGTCGCTGCGGTAGCGGCGTGGGAGACCGACTGACCCGCCATCGGCGCACCGTCGTTCAGGGTGCGGACTTCAGGCAAATGCGGGGGTGGCTGGGTCGAACGGCCTGCAGATGGGCCGCGTTCAAACAGCATTGGCGATGTGGGCTTGACTTCTTCGTCCCAGGTCAACATAGAGGGTTCCAATCAGCGGATTATGAGAGCAGCGAAGTGAAATGAAAAGTGTTCATTCACATCACTTCAACATTGTGTTGTTGAATTGCATCGGACATGCCCGTGCGGCAGGTCGAGTTGCGTCCTGGATCACTGGCACGCCTCGCACGTGGGGTCATCGATGGCGCAAAATTTGATGTCGGTCGCGGCATCGGCACCCAGATCGATCTGCGCCGACACCGCCATTTTTTCGGACGCGCTCAACGCCGTATCGCTGCCCGACGCCACGGCGTTCATGCGCCCCGCCGTGACCGTGGATTTCTCGGCGTGTGTGGCCGACATCGTGCGCAGGTAATAGGTGGTCTTGAGTCCGCGCACCCAGGCCAGCTTGTAGGTGTCGTCGAGTTTCTTGCCCGATGCACCCGCCATGTAGATGTTCAGCGACTGCGCCTGGTCGATCCACTTCTGGCGCCTGGCGGCCGCTTCGACCAGCCAGTGCGTCTCGATTTCGAAGGCGGTCGCGTAAAGCGACTTGATTTCCTGCGGCACGCGGTCGATCGGCTTGAGCGAACCGTCGAAGTGTTTGAGGTCCATCACCATCACGTCGTCCCAGAGCCCCAGGCGCTTGAGGTCGTGCACCAGGCCGTTGTTGATGATCGTGAATTCGCCCGACAGGTTGGACTTGACCGAGAGGTTTCCAAAACACGGCTCGATCGACGCGTCGACACCGATGATGTTGGAGATCGTGGCCGTGGGTGCAATTGCCACGCAGTTCGAGTTGCGCATGCCGTCGGCCGCGATCTTCGCGCGCAGCGCGTCCCAGTCGAGCGTCGAAGACCGGTCCACCTCCACGTAACCGCCACGCTCGGTCGCCAGCATGTCCAGCGTATCCATCGGCAGGATGCCCCGGTCCCACAGCGACCCGCGGTAACTCGAATAACGGCCGCGTTCGCGCGCCAGCTCGGTCGAGGACCAGTAGGCGTAGTAACACACCGCCTCCATCGACCGATCGGCAAATTCGACCGCTGCCTCACTCGCGTAGGGAATACGGAGCTTGTACAGGCTGTCCTGGAAAGCCATCACGCCCAGGCCGACCGGCCGGTGGCGCATGTTGGAGTCGCGCGCCTTCTTGACGGCGTAGTAGTTGATGTCGATCACGTTGTCGAGCATGCGCATCGCGGTCGCCACCGTCTTCTTCAGCTTCGCGTGGTCGATGGCACCATCCTTCAGGTGCTGCAGCAGGTTGACCGAACCGAGGTTGCACACCGCCGTCTCGGTGTCGCTGGTGTTGAGCGTGATTTCCGTGCACAGGTTGGACGAGTGGACGACGCCCACGTGCTGTTGCGGAGAACGCACGTTGCAGGCGTCCTTGAACGTGATCCACGGATGCCCGGTTTCGAACAGCATCGTGAGCATCTTGCGCCACAGGTCCGCGGCCGGCAAGGTGCGGCACGGCTTGATCTCGCCGCGTGCAGCCTTCGCTTCATAAGCGACATAGGCGCGCTCGAAATCGGCGCCGAAGCGATCGTGCAGGTCGGGCACGCTGGACGGCGAAAAAAGCGTCCAGGAGCCCTTTTCCATGACGCGGCGCATGAACAGGTCGGGGATCCAGCTGGCGGTGTTCATGTCGTGGGTGCGACGGCGGTCGTCCCCGGTGTTCTTGCGCAGTTCCAGGAACTCCTCGATGTCGAGGTGCCAGGCTTCCAGGTAGGTGCACACGGCGCCCTTGCGCTTACCGCCCTGGTTGACGGCCACGGCGGTGTCGTTGACCACCTTGAGGAACGGGACCACGCCCTGCGACTCACCGTTGGTCCCCTTGATGTGCGAACCCAGCGCCCGCACGCGCGTCCAGTCGTTGCCCAGGCCGCCCGCGAACTTGGACAGCAGGGCGTTTTCCTTGATCGACTCGTAGATTCCGTCCAGGTCGTCGGGCACGGTCGTCAGGTAACAGGAGGACAGCTGCGAGCGCAGGGTTCCGCTGTTGAACAGCGTCGGCGTGCTGGACATGAAGTCGAACGACGACAGCACCTCGTAGAACTCGATGGCCCTGGCCTCGCGGTCGATCTCGTTCAGCGACAGGCCCATGGCCACGCGCATGAAGAACGCCTGCGGCAATTCGATGCGGACCTTGTCGACATGCAGGAAGTAGCGGTCGTACAAGGTCTGCAATCCGAGGTAGTCGAACTGCAGGTCGCGTTGCGCCTGCAGCGCAGCGCCAAGCCGCTGCAAGTCGAACTGCAGCAGCCGCTCGTCGAGCAACTCGGCGTCAACGCCCCGGCGTACGAACTGGGGGAAATATTCGACGTAGGCCTGGCCCATGTCGGCCTGCGCGACGTCCTTGCCCAGCACCTCTTTGGCGATGGTGTGAAAAAGCAGGCGCGCGGTCGCGTAGGTGTAGTCCGGGTCTTTCTCGATCAACGTGCGCGCAGCCAGCACCGAAGCCTTGTACACCTCGTCCATCGGGACTCCGTCGTACAGGTTGCGCAGCGTCTCCGCCATGATCGGTGCGGCCTGGATATCCGGACCCAGCCCGGTGCAGGCCGACTCGATCAGGTGGGCCAGCCGGTCCATGTCCAGCAGCACCCGCTGACCACCGTCGATCACGTGCAGTGGCGCCGCCTTCGGGCTCTCCTGCTCCACCTTGAGGGCGCGTTCCCGCGAGCGCTTTTCCCGGTACAGCACATAAGCCCGGGCTATTTCATGGTGTCCGCCACGCATGAGGCCCAGTTCCACATGGTCCTGCACGTCCTCGATATGGAAGGTCCCGCCCCCAGGGCGCGACCGCATGAGGGCGCGGATCACCACCTGGGTCAGGCCGTCGACCACCTCGCGCACACTGGCCGACGCAGCACCCTGCGTCCCGTGCACCGCGAGGAAGGCCTTCATCATGGCCACGGCAATCTTGGCCGGCTCGAAGGGCACGACGGCCCCGTTGCGCCGGATGATCTGGTACTGATTCAGTGCACTGGCCACCGGGCCATGCAGGCCATCCCGCCCCTGCGCCGCAGCGGCGCCAGGTTGAAAACTGGTTGGCGTGTTCAAAGCAATTTGCATTATTTCCTCGTCTCTCACGGCGTCTTGTTGGATTTTTCAGGTTGGGCGAAGGGCCGATTCACGGCATTCCTGAATCTCCGGCCGTCCAACCAGCGCACACTATATATGGGGTCTGGGGTGAACACAAGCCACTACTGGTAGTGTTTTTGCCAACAATGGCGGCAATCGCGCGACATCTGCTTTGCGATCACCTCCAGCACTTGCACCGCACCGGCGCGAAGGCCGAACCGTGATGCCCTGCCAAGCCCCGAGGCGCCGCGCGCCGCCCGTCCGACATGAGCACGCACGAGGCTTGCCGCGGGTTTTGCCCGGCCCAGCCGCATGCTGCTTGACCACAAGGACACCCGGGCCAAACTGTCGGTGTGGTCCCCGGCGCGCGCGCGCCGCCGGCGGGCCCAGGTCAGGGCGTGAAACTTATTACAAAGACTTCGGGAAAACACCGAGGCGCCACCACTGGCGCGCGTCGTGTCCGAGCCCGATCGCCGCCGTCGCGCGGCCAGGATTTGCGCCCGCGGGCGACATGCTGCCGGCCCGTCACATGTGTAGTCGGAGATCGTCGGCCTACGGCCACACAACCCCGCGGCCGTCTCGTATACGCCGTCTCCATCTTGCGCGGCCTCCAGGCGTTCGAACTCGACGCCAACTCTCAGCCGGCTTCGTCCTGAAGTTCCGGGCCCGCGGGCGCGTCGATGTTGAGGCGTGCGATGCGGTAGCGAATCTGGCGCAGGCTCAAGCCCAGGCGCGCCGCCGCCGCGGTGCGGTTGAAACCTGTTTCCCGCAGCGTCTGCACCAGAATCTCCCGCTCCTGGCGATCGAGGTGGCTCTGCAGGTCGCTGGGTATGGCCGACGGCAGGACCGGCGACACCGCCACCTGGCGCACCGGTTCGGCCTGCGCCGCCAGTGGCGCGGGCAGCGTTGCTTCGCCCAGGATGTCCACCTGCAGGTCATCACCTTCGCTCAAAGCCATCGCACGGTGCAGCAGGTTCTCGAGTTCGCGCACGTTGCCCTTGAGCGGCGCGAGGCAGATCTGCTCGAGCAAGTTGGCCGACAACTTCGGAGGCGTTATCCCGGACTCCGACGCGATGCCGGCGAGCAGGCTCTCACACAGGGCCGGCAGGTCGTCCAGCCGCTCGCGCAACGGCGGAATATGGATGTCGATCACGTTCAGCCGGTAATACAGATCCTGTCGGAACCGACCAGCCTGCACGTCCGCGGCCAGGTCCCGGTGTGTCGCACTGATGATGCGCACATCGACCGGCTCTTCCTGGGTCGATCCGACAGCACGCACGCAGCGCTCCTGGATGGCGCGCAACAACTTCGACTGCATCGGCAGCGGCAGGTCACCGATCTCGTCGAGGAACAGGCTACCTCCCCGGGCGGCCTGAAAGAACCCCTCGCGGTCCTGGGTTGCCCCTGTGTAGGCACCCTTCTTCGCACCAAAAAACTCGGCTTCCAGCAGGTTCTCGGGGATGGCACTGCAATTGACGGCGACCCATGGGCCGGCGAAGCGGTGGCTGTTGGCGTGCAAGGCGCGGGCGACCAGTTCCTTGCCGGTGCCGGACTCAACACAGACATGCACCGGGGCCATGCTCCTCGCCACCTTGGCGACCCGCTCCTTGACCGCGCGAATGGCCGCCGATTCGCCCACCATGCGCTGCAATGCGGCTTCGCCCGCCCCTTGCACCGTATCGGTACGGCGGCGGTTCGCGCCGTTGCGGGCGGCGCTGCCCGCGGCGTGCCGACGCCCGGCGACGGCCTCGTTCCTGGCTCCCAGGACCGCTGAAGCAACCACCGCGCGAAACTGCTTGATGTCGACCGGTTTGGTCAGGTAGTCGAAAGCGCCCGCCTTGAGGGACTCGACCGCGTTTTCCGCGGAGCCGTGGGCCGTAATCACCACGCAGCGCTCGCTGCGGCGCTGTTCGCGCAGCCGGTGCAGCAGGCTGATACCCAACCCGTCGGGCAGCCGCATGTCGGTGATCACCACGTCGAAACGCTGGTGCGCCAACATGTCCCAGGCCGCCTCGAGGCAACCGACTCCCACCACGTGATAACCCTCGCGCACCAGCGCCAGTTCGTACAAGGTGAGCAAATCCGGTTCGTCGTCTACGACGAGGATCTGGGGCTCGCTCACGGACGGTTTTGCAGCCATGGTGTGACCGGTATTTTGTCAGATGCGCCGGACCCAGGGTTGGGTTGTTGCACCCGGTCCAGGCTGATCAGGAACTCGTTGCCGTCCGCCACCGCGGCGCCGATCGACCTTCGCGTGCGTTCGAAGCGGATCGCGGCCCCGTGCCGTTCACACAGCTCACGGCAGATGTAAAGCCCCAGTCCGGTGGAGCGGCTTTCGGAGGAGAAGAAAGGCTCGAACAGGTGGCGCTCGACCGATTGCTCCATCGGTGGTCCATCGCTCCATATCCCGAGCTCGATGTCGCCTGCCGTGCCGAGCCGGGTCGTGACCCGCACCGCATGTTGTTTTCCGCTGGCGTGGCGGCGCGCGTTGTCGAGCAGGTTGACCAGCACCCGCCGAAGATGTTCGGCGTCGAAGGCAACCACGGCGTTGCCGGCGCCAAGATCGGTCTCCAGCAGATCGCGGCCTTCGTTGTGGAGCGCCCAGTCCTGGCAGACGCGCTCGACCACTTCATCGAGCAGCAGCGTTTCATCGTGCCGATCCTGCACCCGCGAGATGTTCAGGACCTCGTCGACGATGCGCTCCAGGCGCTTGGCATTCTGCTGCACCATCGAAGTCAGGCGTTTGAGCCGCGGCTCCGCGATCTCTTCGTCCAGCAGCGCGTTGGCATGCACGATCGCGGCCAGGGGATTGCGTATTTCGTGCGCCACGGCGGTCGACATCCGCCCCATGCTGGCGAGCTTTTCGGTGCGCATGCGCGCCTCCATTTCCCGCTGGTCCTGCAGGAACATCACGCACAGCCGTTCGGCACCGCCCCCATCGGTGGCCGTCATGCGCGTGCGCACGTGCACATGCTGCGGACCAACACCCGGATGGTGGAATACGACATTGGCGCGTTGCGGGCGATTGGCTGAAAAACTCCGGGCATTGAGCTGGCCGATCTCATCCCATCCCGGTTCGGTGTTCAGATCGAATGGCGTTTGCTCGCTGGCCAACGCGCGCCCGAGCAACTTGCACGCGGCCGGATTGGCTGCCCACACCGTGCCTGCCGCGTCCAGCACCAGAACGCCATCGTTCAAGGACTCGATCACCAGTGCATTGACCTGCCGCTGGACCCGCACCGCCAGCTGGCTGCGCCGGGAACGCAGTTCTTCACTTGCCAGCCGCGCCGAGAGCTGGGACGAAAGAAACGCGATCACCAGATAACCGGCGCCGGTCAGCGCCGATTGCACCAGCAGCGGCGTCGGGTCGGTGGCCAGGTTCAGCGACAAGGACGCGGCCTGGGCCAGCAACAGCAGCGTCACGCCGGCCGCCGTGCCCAACGCCAATGGCAACGAACCCAGCACGGACGCCAGCAGCACCGGCAACGCCAGCAGCGGCGTGTAGTTGATGCCTGCGTGCCCCTGCACGTACTGCAACACCGCGAACGCGGCCACATCGACTCCGATGGTCGATACCCACAGCGGATCGAAAGTCTGGCCCAGCCGGCGCGGCCGGCCGAGCAGGCGGGTCGCCAACGTGCACACGAGATAAACACCGCAGACCACGATCAGCCACCTGTCGTGCGATTGCCCCAGCACGAACAAGGTGCTTTGCAGCAGCAGCAACACCAGCCCCAAGGTCACGCGTGCGGTCATGAAGCCGCGCCACAGGCGCACGAACTCGTCCGGGCCTTGCGGCCGGTCGTCGTCCCCTTCAGTCAGCCGCAGATCCCGCCAGGAATGGGCTTCGGAAACCGCCATGGCTCAGCTGGCCATCACGATTCGGCCTGCCTGCGGTGTTGCGCACTGCAGTAGACACCACCCTTGCCGACCACCAGCTCGCTCTGCGGACAATGCAGCCCGCAGACATCGCATGGCACCATTTCCAGCGCCTTGGGCGCGTCGGGCGCGCGCCGCGCCGGTGGTGGATTGCGCCCTTCGCGGCTCGAACGCCAGACCCAGAAACCGATCAACACCACGACCAGGACGAGCAGGTATTTCATGGCGTGCGCCCAAGTACGACTTCCATGACAAAGCGCGAGCCGACATAGGCCAGGAACAACAGGCCCGCACCGACATACAACACCCGCACCGCACGCCGGCCGCGCCATCCGAACCGTGCCCGCCCCAGCAGCAATGCCGCGAAGGTAACCCAGGACAGCATCGAGAAGACGGTCTTGTGGTCCCAGCGCCACGCCGCCCCGGAACCATACAACGACTCGCTGAAGAAGATGGCCACCACCAGCGTCGCTGTCAGCAGCACGAAACCGGCTCCGACAAACCTGAAGGTCAGCCTTTCGATGGTGAGCAGCGGCATGCCACTGTGTGGATCGGCCGCCATGCGGATGCGCTCCTCGGCCCGGCCCATGAACCAGGCGTGGGCAACAGCGGCACCAAACAACCCGTAGGAGCCGATGCCCAAGGCCAGATGCAATGGCAGCCAGACCGACACGCGGGCGGACAACGGCGCACCCGGAAAAATCAGCGCCAGAACCACTGCCAGGGCACCCAGGGCGCCCAACGCCCAGCGGATCTGCAGTTGCGGGTAGAACTGGCGTTCCACGGCATACACGGCGCCAACCAGCCAGGCAGTGACCGACAGCGCCTGCGCGAACCCGAAGTGCGGATCACTGCCCGCCATGCTGCCGGCCAGCAGCACCGCGTGCAACAACCAGGCCACCAGCACGGTCACCCGGGCCACCCGGTCGTTTTCACCCAATGCGACCGCTGGCAACAGGTAGCCGATGGCAACGGCCATGGTCAGGCCCGCGTCGAGCAAAGGGGCACTGGCTAGAATCATGGGTACAGTTTAGCGTTTCGACTGCATCCCTCGCACCCCGGCGCCAAGTACGAACGCGCCCACTCCCTCATACCCATGGCCTCCTCGCTCACCGACAAACTCACCCGCCTCGTCAAGGAAATCCGGGGCCAGGCCCGCATCACCGAATCCAACGTGACGGACATGCTGCGCGAAGTGCGCATGGCGCTGCTCGAAGCCGACGTCGCGCTGCCGGTGGTGCGCGACTTCATCGCCCGCGTCAAGGAAAAGGCAATGGGCCAGGAAGTGCTGGGATCACTTTCACCAGGCCAGGCGCTGGTGGGCATCGTCAACAGGGAACTGGCCGCGACCATGGGCGAAGGGGTGAGCGACATCAATCTGGCGGCGCAGCCGCCGGCGGTGATCCTGATGGCCGGCCTGCAGGGCTCCGGCAAGACCACCAGCACCGCCAAGCTGGCGAAGTACCTGATCGAGAAGCGCAAGAAGAAAGTGCTGACGGTGTCCGCCGACGTATACCGCCCGGCCGCCATCGAGCAGCTCAAGACCGTGACCAGACAGGCCGGCGCCGAATGGTTCGCCAGTTCCCCGGACCAAAAACCCCTGGACATCGGCCTGGCGGCGCTCGACTACGCGCGCAAACACTATTTCGATGTATTGCTGGTGGACACCGCGGGTCGGCTGGCGATCGACGAAGTGCTGATGCGCGAGATCCGGGAACTGCACCAGTCGCTCGGGCCGGTGGAGACGCTGTTCGTGGTCGACGCCATGCAGGGACAGGACGCCATCAACACTGCGCTGGCGTTCAAGCAGGCGTTGCCACTGACCGGCATCATCCTGACCAAGACCGACGGTGACTCACGCGGCGGCGCGGCCCTGTCGGTGCGACAGGTTACCGGGGCACCGATCAAGTTCGCCGGCACCAGCGAAAAGATCGACGGGCTGGAGGTGTTCGACGCACAACGCCATGCCGGCCGGATATTGGGCATGGGAGACATCCTGGCCCTGGTCGAACAGGTGAGTTCGGGCGTGGACATGCAGGCGGCGCAAAAACTCGCCGCCAAGGTCAAGAGCGGCGCGGGCTTCGATCTCAACGACTTCCTGGCCCAGATCCAGCAGATGAAACAGATGGGCGGCTTGTCCAGCCTGATGGACAAACTGCCGGCCGCACTGGCGGCCAAGGCCGGTCAGGTCGACATGAACCGGGCCGAGAAGGACATCCGGCGCAAGGAAGGCATCATCCACAGCATGACGCCGCTGGAGCGGCGCAAGCCCGAACTGATCAAGGCGACGCGCAAGCGCCGCATCGCCACCGGTGCCGGGGTGCAGGTGCAGGAGGTCAACCGCATGCTCAAGGAATTCGAGCAGATGCAGGACATGATGAAGAAGATGAAGGGCGGCGGAATGATGAAGATGATGAAACGCATGGGCGGCATGAAAGGCATGCCGAAAATGCCTTTCTAGCGGCCGCGAATCTGCCTGCGGCGCGGCTGCAATCCGGCCTTCGCCATCAAGCCTGCATTTCCCGGATCACCACTTCGCCGCGCAGGGAACGCTGCGGCGCCTCGGTGATCCGCACGTCGACCATCTGCCCCACCAGGCGCTGCGGGCCCTTGAATACCACGGCCCGGTTGCACTCGGTGCGGCCAAACAGTTCGGTCGCGTCCTTGCGCGCGGCGCCTTCGACCAGCACGCGCTGTACCGTGCCCTGGCGGCTGGCGCTGATGCGGCGCACGTTGGCATCGATCGCTGCCTGCAGCCGCTGCAGGCGTTCGAGCTTGACCTCGTGCGGCGTGTCGTCGCGCAGCGCCGCCGCAGGTGTTCCGGGTCGCGGGCTGAAGATGAAGCTGAATGAACTGTCGTAACCGACGTCGTCGATGAGTTTCATCATCCTGTCGAAGTCCGCGTCGGTCTCGCCCGGAAAACCGACGATGAAGTCGCTCGAAAGCGCCAGGTCCGGTCGAATGGCGCGCAACTTGCGCACCGTGGACTTGTATTCCATCGCGGTATAACCACGCTTCATCGCCATCAGGATGCGGTCCGACCCGTGCTGAACCGGCAAGTGCAGGTGGTTGACGAGTTTGGGAACCCTGGCGTAGGTGTCGATCAGCGCGGACGTGAACTCGTTGGGATGGCTGGTGGTGTATCGGATGCGCTCTATGCCTGGAATATCGGCCACGTATTCGATCAGGGTCGCCAGGTCGGCACGGTCCGTGCTGCCGCCCATCGGCGCGCGGTAGGCGTTGACGTTCTGTCCCAGCAGCGTGACCTCTTTGACGCCCTGCTCCGCCAGTCCGGCGATCTCCACCAGCACATCGTCGAACGGCCGGGAGACCTCCTCGCCGCGGGTATAAGGCACGACGCAGTAGCTGCAGTACTTCGAGCAGCCCTCCATGATGCTGACAAAGGCGGTCGCACCGTCCACCTTGGCTGGTGGCAGATGGTCG
>JANMYG010000663.1:0-3160 GCA_031381865.1 Betaproteobacteria bacterium
CAATGCGCGGCATGAGCAGCACGACATTGCGCCAGATAAAGGACCTTCCGGCCCCGCGTGGATGGCCGCTGGTGGGCAACTCGTTCCAGGTCACGCCTTCGCGCATCCACCAGAACGTCGAGCAGTGGGCGCAGCGGTACGGGCCGCTGTTCCGGATGCGGCTCGGACGCCGCGACCAGCTGGTGATCGCCGACCATGCATTGCTCGCGGCGGCCCTGCGGGACCGGCCGGACGGCTTCGGGCGCAGCCCACTGGTCCGAGCCATCGGTGCTGAGTTGGGCTTGCCGCAAGGCGTGTTCAATGCCGAAGGCGAGGACTGGCTGCGCCAGCGCCGAATGGTCATGGCCAGTTTCGCGCCGGGGCATGTGCGCGCCTATTTCCCGTCGCTGGTCAAGGTGGCGCTGCGGCTGCAGGGGCGCTGGCAGAAGGCGGCGCGGGCGCAGCAGCCGATTCCGCTGCAGGCCGACCTGATGCGTTTCACCGTGGACGCGATCGCGGGCCTGGCGTTCGGCAAGGAGATCAACACGCTGGAGTCGGGCGAGGACGTGATCCAGCGCCACCTCGACAAGGTGCTGCCCGCCGTCTTCAGGCGCGTGTTCGCGCTGGTCCCGTACTGGCGGCTCTTCAAGCTGCCGGTCGACCGCGCGCTCGACCGCAGCGTCGACGTCATCCAGTCGACCATCCACGAATTCGTGGCGCAGGCACGCCAGCGGCTGCGCGACAACCCCGGGCTGCGCGCGCAGCCGCGCAACCTGCTCGAGGCAATGGTGCTGGCGGCCGACCAGCCCGACAGCGGGCTGGGCGACCAGCAGGTGGTGGGCAATGTGCTGACGATGCTGCTGGCCGGGGAGGACACCACCGCCAACACGCTGGCCTGGATGATCCACTTGCTGCAGCGCAACCCCGCGGCGTTGCAGCGGGTCCAGCAGGAGGTGCGCCATCTGGCGCCGGACCCGGCCGCCTTCACCGTGGAGCTGATGGACCAGCTGGTCTTCCTGGAGGCCTGCGCCAGCGAGACCATGCGGCTCAAGCCGGTGGCGCCGTTCATCGTGCTGCATGCCCTGCGCGACCGCACGGTGGGCGACGTCGCGGTGCCCGAGGGCACCATCGTATGGGGCGTGATGCGGCACGACAGCGTCAGCGAGCACCACTTCGCCGATCCGCAGGCCTTCGCGCCGCAGCGCTGGCTGGAGGATGCGCAGTCGCCGCTGTCCACCGCGGCCAAGCGGTCGGCCATGCCCTTCGGTTCGGGGCCGCGCATCTGCCCCGGGCGCTACCTCGCGCTGCTGGAAATGAAGCTGGCCATGGCCATGCTGCTGGCGAGTTTCGACATCGAGGCGGTCGATACCCCCGACGGCGGGCCAGCACAGGAGTTGATGGCCTTCACCATGAACCCGGTCGGATTGACCATGCGCCTGAAGGAACGGGCCTGACTGCGGCCTGCGCCAACACCGGATGTCAGTCGACCGGCGTCTGGTAGGCGAGCGCCAGTAAACCTAAAAACCGCAGTTACCCGCTCGCCGTGAGCGCTGGAGGCGGGGTGGGCAACACCGATTGAGCGACGATTCGCTGGCAGATGTATGCCAACAGCGTGGCCCATCGGTTGAGCTTGGGCAACTGCTCCGCAGCACGCCGAACATGGTTGATAGCCGCATGAACATTGGCGATCATCGATTTGATCAGGCCCGCCTCAGCGTGCATCGGGGTGAGGTACAGCGTTGTCTGTCCGCTGTGGTTGACCGCCCGGCCCACTGCGGCCAGCAGCAACGGGCGACTCGTCAAGGCCTCGCGTCGTGCCTGTGGGTTGGCCGCGCGCACGTACCAGCTCCACCAGTTGTAGACCAATGCCACGGCGCGCGCGGTGATCTGGCTGCGATGCATGTCCTGCGTGGTGAAACCGCCCCAACCCCACTGGTTCTTGAGTTCGTCGAATCCGTTCTCGCAGTCACAACGGTCGCGGTAGAGTTGGCCGATTCCGGTTAGGTCGTAGCACACGTTGGTCACCAAGACCGTGTACTCCCAGAGCTGCGCGTTTTCCAGCACTTCGTCATGGGGCAGCGCCAGCACCATCTGGCGCCCCTCGCCCTTGGCCTTGCCCTTGCGCCCCTTGCCAGCCGTCAATGCCACGTCGTTCTTGATCCGCCGACGCAGCACCACCACGCGCCGCGCACGGCTCCAGCCGCTGAGTTTGATGCTGTCCTCGATGGCCTGCCAGCCCTGGCTCGCTTCGGTGGCCCGGCTCCAGTCCTGGCGGTTGAACAGCCGCTCGATCAGCCGCTTCACGTTGGTCGTCTTGCGCAGGCGCAGCAGGTAGGAACGCTCGCGCTGCTCGCAGATGTCGATGATGTCCTCGTTGCCGTAGCCGCAGTCACCCCGCACCAATGCCGGGCCACGCTCGCCCAGCTCATCGAGCAGCCGGGCCAGGGCGGCCTTGCCGTGCCCCGAGGTGTGCTGCTTGCCCGCGCTCAGGTGGGCATCGAGCACCAGGCGCAGGTTGCCCACCCAGAAGGTGTGCAGTACGTGGCTCGGGCGCCCTGGCTTGTGCGGGTTGTAGCCGATCTCGGCCCCCTCCTGGTGGCCATACAGCGGCTTGATCGTGGCATCCACGTCCAGCACCCAGGGGCGATCGAGCGCGTCGCGCACGCTGTCCATCAGCGCGTTGCGCATCCACGGCTCGCTGGCCTGCGGCTCCATCGCCTTGAGCGCGCGGCGCACCGAGTCTTCGCTTACCAGGCCGCGCAATCCGAGCGCCTGCGCGGCCACCGCGTCACCGCGCACGCCCGCGATGTGCGCGTAGCGCTTGCTGCCCGCCAGGATGCCCAGCATCAATGTGCCCAGAACGTCGCGTGCGCGCGAGGCGTTGGGGCTGCTGTAGCGCAAGGGGCAGGCATCGACCCAGCGATCGAATACGCCGGCAGTGGCCAAAAATTCGGCAAAGAACACGAGCTGGCCGTGCGGCGTGGCCTGGGCTGTCTCGTCCCAGCGAATGTGCATTCGCCCGCCCATCGTGTCCACCACCATCGACTGCTCGCTGGCCAGGGCAAGCGCGGTCTTTTTCGGCTCAAATGTGTCACCCATCGGGTGAGTTTGCCTGATCACCGCAAACCGCGCCAGTGCTCGATTTCTTGGCTATTGCACAGGGTCAACTGCGGTTCTTAGG